>JAGVIO010000163.1 GCA_020056025.1 archaeon | reverse complement strand
CTATATACATACCCAGACATTGCCTGTTTATGCTGAAGATGACAGGAAGATGCATAGCTATTATGTTGCCTGCCAGAACAGCGCAGGAGATATTTCAGAGACAAAGACAATAACATATTTTGTCGACTTTTCTGCTTTGGGAGGAATAATATCAACATCACCCAGCGGCGCAATCTCAAACACAACTGTTGAGCTCAAGGTCATAACAAGCAAGGATGCTATGTGCAGATACAAAGATGGAGCTGAATGGAAGAGCTTTAATGCAACAGGGCAGACAAAGCATACTTCTATGAAGATATTGAAAGAAGGCTCTTATCTTTATCCTGTTGAATGCGTTATAAATGAGAACAACAACCTGGCTTCAGGAAATATAAAATTCATTGTTGACATCTCTCCTCCGAAGATGGTAAGTGTTGATGATGGAAATGTATCCTGCGGAGACAGGATATGGCCTGTTTTCAATTCAAAAGATGATTATTCGTCTGTGAAATATTACCAGTATGCAATATATGATTCGAACAAGACAATGATTGCTGGGTGGACACTGGCTAATTCAAGCAATCCTGAAGTGATATTGCCTCCTTTGCTTATTGGAAAGAGCTATTATTTTGAGGTCTATGCAATTGATGAAGCAGGGCTTAAGTCAAACCAGTCTGCAAAAAGCGATGGCTTTACAGCAGACTATGCAAATGCAACTGACTGCAGGCTTGACAAAACACCCCCTGATGTAAGGCTTGAGAAAGAAACAACCTACAAAGGAGTTAAGGTAACTATAATATGCACTGACCAGTTGGGATGCGCAAGCAAATATTATTCTATCAGCTCTGTGAATGAAAGCTGCAATGCAAGCTCTCTTTATACAGAACCTTTTTACCTGAAAAAGACAAGCACTGTATGCTATAAGGCAGCTGATGTTGCTGGAAATATCGCAACAGGCTCTGAGATTGTTTCTGTAGAGGATGAAGATGGAGATGGGGTGCCTGATGAAAAAGACAATTGCCCTGACACGCCTGCTGAAGAGGAAGTTGACACAGAGGGATGCTCTGGCTCGCAGAAGCACGGCGATCAGGACAAGGATGGAGTAAGGGATGATATGGATGCCTGCCTTGATACACCATTAGAAGAGATCAATGAAGTTGATAAGGATCCTGGCTCAAAATGGTACGGATGCAGCCCATCGCAGAGAGACAAAGACAAAGACGGAATTCCTGATGAAGCTGACAAATGCCTGGATACTCCTGCCGGAGAGGCTGTTGACAAAAATCCTGCATCAAAATGGTATGGCTGCTCTGATTCACAAAAGGATTCTGATGAAGACGGAATGGATGATGCATGGGAAATCAAGCAAGGGCTTAATCCAAATGATTCCGGCGATGCAAATATAGATACTGACGGAGACGGATTGACTAATCTTGAAGAATACAAATATTACAAAATTACTGGAAAAATAATCTATGTGAACAAGAAAGATACTGACGGAGACGGATGGAATGATAAAGAAGAAATTGATTCAGGCTCTGATCCAACTGACTCTGAAAGCATTCCTGGCAAAAAATCAAGAGCAGTGCCTATAACATTCCTGATATTGGGGTTATTGCTGCTGCTTTTTGGATTTACCTATACAATCTACATAAAATATACTCATGAAGAAGAGAAGGGAATGCAAAAGCCACTGACTGAGCAGCAAAGAAGAATGCAGCAGCAGATGTTTGAAAGGCAGAGGCAGCTTGCTGAGCAGCAGAGAAGAGCTGCTGAGATTGCAAGGAGACTTGAAGCAGAAAGAGGAAAGAAAGTTATTGAAAGGGTTGCAAAACTCAGGGAGGAAAGAGAGAAGAAGAGAGGAGAGTTCTTCAAGGCATTTGGCGAAGAAAAAGAAAAGCCAGCTGTGCCTGTTGCTGCAAAGATACTGCCTAAACTCGAAAAAGAAAAGATTGCTGAGGCTATTAAGCCAGCATATGCTAAAGAGAAGGATGTGTTTGAAAAACTGCTTGATCTTGCAAAAGAAAGGGCTGTGAAAGGCAAGAGCGCAGAGAGTGTGCTTAAATTAGTCAAAGTGCCTGAAGAGCATGCTGCTGAATTTGAAAAGCTTTCAAAGCTGATCGAGGAAAAGACAAAGAAATACACTGCTGCTGATAAAAAAGAGATGCCTGAGTATGAGAAAGAAGAGATAAAAGATATTTTTTACAAGCTTTACCTTTTTGCTGAAAAGCAGAGAGCAAAAGAAAAGTTAGGGAAGCTAAAACAGCAGGAAGCATTTGAAGAGCTGAGAAAAGTATCAAGGCATGAAAAGCCTGCTGATGTTTTTGAGAAGCTGAAGGAATTAGGGCTGAAAAAGAGGAAGATAAAATGAGATTACTTACAAAAGCACAGGCTGAGCAGATTTTTGTAGTAATAATCTCGCTGATAATCGCTGCGTTGATATTCATATACGGCTTTAAGGCGATACAGGATTTTACACAGAGGACAGAAGATATATCATTAACAAGCTTCCAGACAAAACTGCAGAGCTCTGTAAGGACAATCGCATCTGATTATGGAAGCGTGAAGATATTAGATATAGGGGTTCCCTCTAAGTTTAATAAAGTCTGCTTTTTAGATTATGGTTATGGTCCTAAGAAAGCAGCTGGACTGTGCAATTCTTTCAATGAAGAAGATTATAATTCTCTGATATGCGATGCATGGATGACTCCTGGCTATGGAAAGGAGAATTATGCGCAGAATGTGTTTTTTGTGCCAATGGCTGATTCTCCTGTAAAGGTAGGAGCATTGACAATTGATACAGGATACATATGCGTTCCTGTAAAAGGCGGAAAAGTTAAGGTAAGGCTTGAAGGACTAGGAGACAGCACAAAGGTAAGCTTGCCATGAGAAAAGCACAGGTTGAAATACAGTTTAACTGGATATTTGTGCTTATTGCAGGATTTATAATATTGTTGTTCTTTATCAGCATTGTATACAAGCAGAAATCATCTGCTGATGTGAATTTGGCAGCAGACATTTCAGAGGATTTCAAGGCAATACTTACAGGAGCAGGGCTTTCCACAAGGACTGTCAATGTCATACAGCTCCCTGATATTTCAATAAATTTTGAATGCTCTGCCAATGGCGATTCATGGTTCGGTATTGACCAAGAAAAGACAGGGGTGAAAAACAGGCTTGAGACAGAAGCGGTCTTTGCGCCAGATACTATAAAAGGAAACGAGATGATAACATTGGCTCTTGAATTTGATGCTCCTTTCAAGATAATGAATCTTCTGTTTGTAACGTCTCCTGGAGTAAGGTATATTTTTGTTGGAAATGGTCTTGAGGATGCTTACAATAAGCTGCCTGATGAAATGAACAAGGAAAGGATACAGCTGTCTGAGCTTGCAAATTTAAAAGATTTGAAGAACTACAAGGTCAAGCTGGTGTTTTTGGAATCAACTCCTGCACTGCCCGATGCTTTCAAGAATATGGCTGACAATGATGTCTCTGCTATCCATGTTCTGCAGAATACTGTTGATTTTTACAGCAAAAAAGGAGATTATTTTGCTTCAGAAGGCACTGTTGTTGTGTCTGATCCAATTTTAATTTACGGAGCAATCTTTTCACAGGATTTTGAGTCATGCTTTTGCAATATCAGGAAGGTGTATAAAAGATTAGGATATGTTGCAGAAATATATTCTTCAAGGGAAAAGGCTTTGCAGCAGTATTTTACAGAGCATCCCGATTCAAGAAACTGCAAGGAATATTACACAGGATCTGTAAATTCTGTTAAGGCAAGCGCTGAAGCCTGCTACGAGAATGCTGAGAACTGTGTGTTGCCTGTAACACAAGTGAAAAATGACAATTCTTTCCTAAAAAGAGTATCATGCCCTATGCTTTACTAAAATGAAAAAAGCCCAAATCAAGACAATGAACTTCGTTCAAGCTTTAATTTGCTCCCGCAGGTCGCAAATTAAAATGATGGAGACAATAGCAATACTTTTCATATTTTTCATCTTGGTGATGTTCGGCTTCATATTCTATTCAAGGATATCAAAAGAGAGCTATTCTGCTGAGGCAGAGGAGATAACTGCGCTGAAAGCTGTGCAGATATCTGAAAAAGCAAATTTCCTTACTGATGTGCAGTGCAGCATGGACAATATTCCTGATGAGGACTGCATCGATGTCTATAAATTGCAGGCATTTTCTCAGCTTGCTGCAAAAGAGGATGTCTATTATTATAATATATTTGAATTTTCTGTGATAAATATAACAGAGATATACCCTTTTTCAGGAAGGTCTTGGAAGATGTACGATCATCCGCTGCCTGACTATACTGATTTAGTTAGGGTGCAGCTGCCTGTTTCGCTTTATTATCCTGGAGAAGACAGGTATTTATACGGAGTGATCAATGTAGGTGTTTACAGATGATTTCAAAAAAAGCACAGACAGAGATAATGGGGCTTGTGATAATTGTTGTATTAGTCTCATTGGCAATGCTGTTTGTCGTTCAGTTTGTTGTGCTGAAAGAGCCTTCTACTCTGAAGAAGACTTATACTCACAAGCAGCTTGCTGCAAATACCTTGAATACTCTTGTGAGGACAACTACAATGTGCAAAGGCCAGGAGATAAACCAGCTTTTGCGTGATTGCGCTGCTTACTCATCTTCAGGGGGAATTATTTTGTGCGAGAATGGGCAGGGGTCATGCGAATTTGTCAGGAATGCGATTTATGAGATACTGCACAATACTCTGGATGCATGGAACAAGGAATATGCGTTTTATGCTTCGATTGCAGATATAGGATTTTCAAACGGAAACTGCACAGGAGAAAGGCAGACAAAGATCAATCCAATCCCGACAGATGCTGGTGTGATGACATTAAGACTGGATATTTGCGGTTAGAAATACAAATATTTATATATGAAAAACCAATTATAAGAGCATATTCACAATTAAATTCAAACGAGGTGTATTTAGATGAACAAAAGAGGAGCTGAAATATCTGTAAATATTATCATTATAGCAGCAATCGCATTGATAGTTCTTGTTGTAATTGTAGCAATATTCACAGGAAGGATTGGATTGTTTAGTACGGGTGTTGAAAAGACAGCGAATTGCGAACAAGCCTGTGCTTCGTTAAGTAAAACTATGGTTGCTCCAGTAACTGATACAAATAAGTGTCATGCAACCGATACTCAAATTCCTGGAATGACAAATGGGATAGTTAATATGGGTGGTGTTGATAAACCAAGACCTTGCTGTTGCAAAACAGCTTAATTTATTTTTATGAAATATTCGCTGAGCGCAGAGATTATTTTAAAAGCTGCGCTGGCAATTGTTCTTTTGATTGTTCTTTCTACAATGATGTTCAGACTCTTTTCTTCTGAGATTGATTTTCGCGAGCAGGGAAGAGAGTGCATAAGAAATGGAATGTATTTCATCAATTCTGCAAACTGCCCGGATGGGCTTAGCCTTGACCATTATATCATTGCGCCTGAAAAGAAACTGTTTGCATGCTGCAAATAGATGTCAAAATTTCTTGAATATAGTATTGTTGAGAGCAAAGTAGACTACTTATGTCTCAACATAAAAAAGGCAGGGGGCAGACTAAGATGATTATTTCCAATTTGTTCTATTATGTACTATAATAACGAAATCTTTATATAGTACAAGAATATATCAAAATTGTACTATGGACAGGATAATAAAAACAATGCTTCAGGAATGGAAAGAAAAGGAGCTTCCGACAATCTTAGACAGGGAAATAAGCCTCAAGGATTACCTGAACTTGAAATTAAACAAGATAATAGTCTTAACTGGGTTTAGGAGGGTTGGAAAAACATACCTTATTCTTGGGCTGATTAAGGAAATGCTTAAAACAAAAACAAAAGAGGAAGCAGTTTATTTGAATTTTGAGGATGAGCGAATACCTCTCAGGACAGAGTTTTTGACAGGGATTATTCCATCACTGAAAGAATTTTACTCAAAGAAAACAGAATTCCTTTTTCTGGATGAGGTACAAAATATCCCTGAATGGAGCAAATGGCTGAGAAGGATTCATGACAATGAAAAAATAAGAATATTTGTCACTGGCTCAACTTCCAAGACCTCGAGCAAAGAAATCCCTACTGAATTAAGAGGAAGGTTTCTGGAAGTAAGGGTTTTTCCACTTTCTTTCAAGGAATTCCTGGGATTTAAGGATATTAGATTCGATATCAAATCTTTAGAATATTCTTCTGAACAAAAATCTGCGTTTAAAAGGGCTTTTGAAGAGTATCTAGTATATGGTGGCTTGCCTGAAATAGTTCTTTCTGATGAAAATAGAAAAAAGGAAATATCACAATCTTATTATCAAACTGTCTTAAGGAGGGATATTGCCGAGAGGTATAACATAAAAAATGACGAATCTTTAAAGGCTCTGCTGCTTCTTTTGCTTAATTCCACCCATTATTCAATAAGCAAGCTTTACGATAATCTTAAAGGCATGAATTATGAAGTCGGAAAAACAACAGTTCAAAATTATGTTTCTTATATCGAGAACTCTTATTTTATGCTCAGCTTGCCTATTTTTTCCTATAAGATAAAAAATAGGATGCAATATCAAAGAAAGCCTTATTTTATAGATAATATTTTTATCAATTCCCTTTCCACACAATTCTCGAAAAATTATGGACGGTTATATGAAAATCTTGTTGCAATTAGCCTATTCAGGAAATATGAAGAAGTATTTTACTGGAAAAATATGCAAAATGAAGAAGTCGATTTTGTTATTAAGGATGGGGCTAAAGTAAAGCAGCTTATCCAAGTTTGTTATAATATAGACAATTTAGAAACAAAGAAAAGAGAGGTTAAGGCTATCTTAAAAGCAAGCAAAGAGCTCAAATGCACAAATCTTTTAATTATTACTAATGATTATGAAAGCGAAGAGGAGCAGGAATGGTTTGGAATTAAGGCAAAGGTTAAGTTTGTTCAATTATGGAAATGGCTGCTATTGTAAATGCTAATTAATGCTGTTAAGGTTGTTTTCCAGCGAAATGGATTTCCGTGAGCAGGGAAGAGAGTACATAAGAACTGGAATGTATTTTATTGATTCTGTTAACTGTCCGGATGGGCTTAGCCTTGACCATTATGTCATTGCGCCTGAGAAGAAACTGTTTGCTTGCTGCAGAGCAG
Organism: archaeon; assembly: GCA_020056025.1. Classification (GTDB taxonomy): domain Archaea; phylum Nanobdellota; class Nanobdellia; order Woesearchaeales; family WJKL01; genus JAGVIO01. The sequence continues at coordinate 1,422 of JAGVIO010000163.1, read as the reverse complement.
AATAAATAATCAATAATTTTATATATTGAAAATCTTAATTACTGCTTATGAGCATTAAAAAGAGGTTTTTTTCAGACATAAATAAAATAGGCCAGGAATCTGCTATGGGCTATGGGCCAATGGGCTTGACAATAAGAATTCTGATAGCTGTTGTTCTGATATCTTTAGTTATATGGATCATAATCAGAAAACTGAGGCTGCCAGGATGAGAAGCAGAAAGGCATTTGCAGTCATGGAATTAATAATATGGATAGCCCTGCTTGTGCTTTCAGGATTTCTCATTATAACAATGTGGACTAACTTTGTGTCAAAAGCAGAGCCTGCTGCTGCTGAAAAATTATGCGAGGCTTTCAATGCAGCAAGGGCTGCGACGCAGGTTGAAAAAGCAGGCTTCCTCAAATTTAATGTAATTCCAGACGCATGCAAGCCAATTGATTTAGGAGCAATACCTCAAAAAGGATATCCAGAGACTGCAGAAGGCGCAAAGGCCAATATAGCAAAACTTACTACAAAGTGCTGGGACATGTATCTTAAAGGAACAAAGCCAAACATTTTTGCATCATGGGGAATAAGCGGCTTGAGCAATGCACCATGCCAGACCTGCTATACCTTTACACTGAAAAAAGGAATTAAATTCAGCATGGCTGATCTTGAGAATTATATTATGAATACAAATTATCTCGTTGAAGATTCAAGCAACAGATGCGCACTGACAGATACAGGGTATTCAGGAGGATACTGCAGGCAAACATGCAATTCCGATGAAAAAGAAGCGTCCTCTGCATCTACAAAAAGATGCCTTGAGCTTGGAAAAAATGGCAAGTGCTGTATTCAGAAAGACAGCAAAAATGAATGCCAGAATAAAGGAGGAATATGCAAGGTCGCATGTGATGAAATGACTGAAAAGCCATATATTGCAGCATTTGGCTGGAAATGCCCAGAAAATCAGCTATGCTGTGTAGGCAGCAAAGATTATTATTCTTATCTCGATTATATACAGTTTTATGGCGGCTCAGGAGCAGTTGCTGCACCAAAGGAAATGAATTTTGTTCCTTTGCAGCAATATGCAATTGCTTTTGTGAGCCCGCAAGATAAGCGATTTACATGGGACTCTGTTTTTAAGGTAACTGTTACTGCAGCCGGAGCTGTTGCAGCAGGTGTTTTTTTAACACCTATGACTGGCGTTGCGGTCGCAACAGCAGGAACTTACTGGGTATCACAAAGCGCGGAAAAAGTAAAAGACTATACAAGCATTATTGAAATAATGCCTCTTGAATTTGTTTCAACTACCTGTAATCTGCAGCCGTCTGCAGGAGGCAAATAACAATGAGATTAACCAAATCAAAAAAAGGGCTTGAAAAGGAAATAATAATTGCAATAATAATCCTTCTTGTGCTTTTTGCAGTTGCAGCTGTTATTTAT
>JAGVIO010000149.1 GCA_020056025.1 archaeon | reverse complement strand
GGCCTAAACATAAAGCAGACAAGAAAGGAAATGATTGAAGACATGAAATCTCAAAATTTATTAAAATCCCAAAAGCCGATTACACATCCTGTAAATGTGCATGAAAGGTGCGGCACAGAGATTGAATACATAAAATCAAAGCAATGGTTCATCAAATACTTGGACTTGAAAAACAAAATGCTTGAATGGGGAAATCAGCTTCACTGGTTCCCTGGCCATATGAAAAACAGGTATGACAACTGGGTTAAGGGCCTGCAGTGGGATTGGCTGATATCAAGGCAAAGGTATTTTGGAATTCCATTCCCGGTATGGTACTGCTCAAAATGCAGCGAAATAATTCTTGCAAAAGAAAAAGACCTGCCAGTTGATCCTACAAATGAAAAGCCGAAAATCAAAGAATGCCCAAAATGCAAAAGCAAGGAATTCGTTCCAGAAAAAGATGTCTTTGACACATGGGCAACATCTTCATTGACGCCAAGGCTTGCTGTAGAGCTTATGCCAAAAAAGCTTCAGAAAAAATTGTTCCCGATGAATCTAAGGCCTCAGGCGCATGACATAATCACATTCTGGCTGTTCAACACAACATTCAGGTCAAACATACATTACAATTGCAACCCATGGCAGGACTGCATGATTTCTGGCTGGGCTTTGGATCCTCATGGAAAAAAGATGTCAAAATCAAAAGGCAATGTAGTTGAGCCCCAGCTATTGATAGAAAAATATTCAGCAGATTGCTTAAGATTCTGGGCAGCAGGCTCAAAATTGGGAGAGGATTTGGCATATATGGAAAAGGATTTTGTCACAGCGCAGAAATTCATAACAAAGTTCTGGAACGCCTCAAAGTTCGGGCTTATGCATTTGCAGGACTATAAAGGACTGCAAATGTCCCAAAAATCACAAAGTGATTTTTCAGGACATCTTGAGGATTATAAGCAGGACAAGCCTGAAAAATTAGAGGCATTTGATATTTGGTTCATGAGCAAATTAAATAATCTAATCAAATTCTCAACAGAATCATTTGGCAATTATGAATATTCAAAGGCAAAGTTTGAGACAGAGCAGTTCTTCTGGCAGACATTCTGCGACAATTACATGGAAATAATCAAAGACAGATTGTACAATCCAAACATCAGGGGAATCGAGCAGAGAAAATCCGCCCAATATGTATTATACAATGGAATACTTGCTTGCCTGAAGCTTATGGCTCCGATAACACCCCATTTCACAGAAGAGATATACTCTTTATATTTCAAAGAAAAAGAGAACAGGCAGTCAATCCATATCTCAGATTGGCCTAAGTTTGACAAAAAGCTGATCAATAAAGACATAGAAAAATCAGGAGACAATGCAATTGCAATAATTGCAGCAGTGAGGAAATTCAAAGCTGAAAACAAGATGTCAATGAAGGATGAGATTGCAGAAATAATTGTAAGCAAGGACTCGGAAAAGCAGTTAAAAAGTTTTGTTGACGACCTGAAATCAACCTTGAAGATTAAAAATATAAAATTCAGTAGCGAAGCAGATACAGAAATAGCAGAAGGCATCAAGATAAAGATAATAAAATAAGATATTTCTAAACAAAATGGCAAAAAAACATATCCTCAAGGCAAAAGAATCTTACACTCCTGCAGTAAAGGAAACCAGCAGATATCTTGGCATAAGCGAAACAGCATTTCTTAACATGTTCAGGATAATAAAAGTAAAAGAATATGACTTTGGAAGGTATATAGCAACAATCTCTGCTGTGCAGTTGCTTGCGGAAAATAAGGTTCTGCTTGTCAATGGTTGCTATGAAAGCAGGCTTGAAAATCTTGCAAAAGAAGGCAAAATATCAATAAGGGAAAATGGAAAACTTACATTTGTATTTGATCCAGAAGAGACGCTTTACATGTCAAAAATACCGTCTCTTTCAAAATTAGTTCAAAAAAGATATCATGTAGAAGATTTGTCTAATATGGGATTAAGAGAAATTAAAGAATAATAAGTTTATGCAAGAATCAGATCGCTTTTTTTATCCTGTAGCCTTCTGGCTTATCCTCAATCACATATCCTTTTTCCGCAATCTCTTCCCTTATTTTGTCAGCAAGCTTGAAATCTTTTGCCTTCTTTGCAGTAACTCTTTTCTCTGCAAGAGAAGTTATCTCAGAAGGAATCTTCTCTTCTTTGAATGACATTACTCCAAACACAGAATCAAACTTTTGCATTGCTTCTTTTGCAAGCTCAGCGTCTTTTGCAGACATCTCATTCATTATCTTATTGACAGAATTCATGAATTCAAAAACAGCAGCAAGCGCTCCTGAAACATTGAGGTCATCGTCCATTGCAGATTCAAACTTGTTGAATGCGTCTGCAACAATCTTTTTTACATCATGCTTGCTTTTTGTTTTTGGCTCATCCAGTTTAACAAGGAAATCCTTAAACCTCTGCAGTGTCTCAGGAATCTTTTTCAGGTTATCTTCCTTGAAGTCAAGCTTTGCCCTGTAATGCGTTGACAAAAGCTCATACCTTATTGCCATCGGCAAATATCCTTTGTCAAGAAGCTCTTTCAATGTAAAGAAATTTCCCAATGACTTGCTCATTTTCTGGCCATTGACCAAAAGGTGCTCATTGTGCAGCCAATAATTGACAAACTTCTTTCCATAAGCTGCCTCAGACTGCGCAATCTCATTAGTATGATGAGGGAAAATCAAATCAACCCCGCCTGTATGAATGTCAAACGGCTGGCCTAAATATTTGGATGACATCACAGAGCACTCAATGTGCCAGCCTGGCCTTCCTTTGCCGATTTCTGTTTCCCAGAACACATGCCCGTCTGCCTTGTCCCATGCTTTCCACAATGCAAAATCCCTTGCATCCTCTTTTGAATATTCGTCTGCTGTGTTTAACCTGCCTTCTGCATTTTTCTTGAGATTTTCTAAATCCAACAATGCCAGTTTTCCATAATCCTCGAACTTTGCAATGCTGAAATAAATATCACCATTTTCTATCTTGTAAGCAAACCCTTTGTCAAGAAGAATCTTTACAAGCTCAACCATTCCTTCAATCTCCTCAGTAGCTTTTGGCATTATCTCAGGAATTTCAATTTTCAGTGTCTTTAAGTCATTCAAGAAAGCATGCGTAAAGAATACAGTGAAATCTTTAAGGCTCTTTTTTGCTTTCTGAGAATCTCTTATTATCTTGTCCTCAACATCTGTAATGTTCATAACATGCTTTAGCTTATATCCTTTGTATTTGAGGTATCTTCTAAGCAAATCTACAAAAACATAAGCCCTCAAGTTGCCGATGTGGACATAGTTGTATACGGCATGCCCAAAGATTCCTTATTGGAATACTTTGTTTGGCCCGCAACTGTACATGCCCACTGAATTGGTATTGATAGGCTTGAATTCCATCAATTTTCTTCCGAGTGTGTTATAAAATCGGAGCATAAATAGAAACAAACATAATTCTTTTTATAAAATTAACTATTGGCAACGTATAAAATATAGCTCGCCAGGAATTTGCTGCAAATCAAATGCAGGCGAGGTGAATGCGCTTGCAGCAAAATTTATATACCAACCATTATTTCAATACATAAAGATGATTTCATTCCTAAAAGACATAACCACGCATATTGCACTTATTCTACAGGCAGTTGTATTTGTCTTGTTTCAGGCAAGGCTGACTTATGTTGTTCCAGACAGGTATCTCATTATATTTTTCCTGATTATTGACTTATTTTTCATGGGAATGACTGTTGCAAACACAAAAAAACATAAGGTGATAACACGATGAAAAGAGTCATAATCATTTTCATGCTTATCTTAATGGCAGCAGCAGTCTCAGCAGAATGCGAATCACCTTCACTTGCTGTTTCAAAGAATACTGTATTTTGCCAAGGCAATTTTACAATGCCAGAAGGCATTACTATTGAAGCAAATGATATTGTTATTGACTGCAACAATGCAGTTATCGAAGGCGCTGTCAAAGGCAAAGGATTTATCCTTGTCAACAGGTCAGGCATAACTATAAAGAATTGTATTGTGCAGGGCTATGAGCAGGCATTTTACTTGGAAGGCAGCAAAGACAATAACATTGCCTCAAACGAGATAAAGGACAATGTTGTTGGAGTCTATATGTTAAATTCTGACAATAACCTGTTTATGGACAACAAATATTCTGGCAATGACAAAGACTGGTTGCAGACCATTGTTAACCAGACAACAAATGTTCCAAAGCTTACACCCCAACCAAAAGCTCCTGAGACAAAGCAGGAAATAAATGTAGAGCAAAAACAATTGCCTTCAGGCTTAGAAGTTGCGCAACAACTTGGAGTTGCAGAAGACTATGAAAAAGCTGCAAATGTTGTGACAATCGAAAGGACAAAAACAATTGAAGGCAATGATTTAACGTATAATCTTGCAGTAACCCCAAATGAAGAAGTCATTGGCCTTAATGTTTACGACCATTACAATAAGCCATTGCCAAAGGAAAAGGTCAAGTCAGAAAGGAAATTTAGCTTATTGAACGAGGGCATGGATTTATTGTTCAAATTAGGCAATGTCAAGAAAGATAACACAGAGAATGTTGAATATACTGTTGAAGACGGTGCAACAATGGGCCTTGAGCCTGTTGCTGTTGCCTCAATTATAAAAATCCTGCTTCCTGCAACAATCATCGCAGTCAATATCCTGTTTGGCATAGGAGTTATCCTATACCTTTTCAACATGTATCTCAAGAGAAAGAAATAATCACTTGATGAAGCTGAACCTGAACAAATCTGTTCCTAATACAGAATCCTGGTCAATTATCGTAACAATGTCAGGATTATTCTCATACACCTTAATCTCATAATCTTCCATGTACTTTGTATTGATAAAATCCTTGTCAATCACAGTAAGGTTATGCCCAATGATATTGACAGCAGCATCATAGGCTGCCTTGAGCCTGACAGGCACTTTGGCATAGAACTTGTCATAATACCTTCTCTGCTCTGCCTGTTTCACATCTATAGGCTGCGTCATTTCAGCAAGCACCTCATACTGGTTAAATGCTAAAGACGCCTGGATATCCCCTGCACTAATATTTGTTGCCTTTAGCTGCGAGAAATTCTCGCATTTCTGCACATAATTACTGAAATAAGCCTCAGAGCTTGTTTCCAATTCATCCAGCAAAGGCAGTCGTTGATTAAATTCTATATTGCCATTGTTTGCGCCAATGTTAAACAATGTGCATTCTAATGCGTCGGTCATACACAGTTCAACATGGTCCTTGACAATATCCTTTGGAAATATTATGTTTCCTAAGTCAGTAGTCATAAAGATTAAGGACATTACTAATAGCAGCATAACAATTCCAATCAGCATGAAAACCGTAACCTGGCCTTTTCTCATTTCAAAAACCACCGATATAAACTGTTTGCTTGTTCGCATCTCTGGAACTTTGAATTATATAACCCTGTCTGCTCTAGGAATTTCATCCTTGCCTGCTCTTTTGCATACATCGATGAATCTGCAATTGAAAGTTCACTTGAAAAAAAATATATAGGCTCATAGCTTGAGCCAAACTCTGACCTGTATTCTCTTACGATATTCAATGTCATGAACCTGTCAAATTTCGCATACCTTTCTGCTTTTCTTGTATAAGGGTTGCATACCTCAACAACATTGAAATGGTTTGTTGACATGCTGAAAAGCAGCTTTTCTATCATGCAATTCTGAACTTTGTTGCCAGCAGTCATCCTCTTTATTATTGTGTTCTTTG
>JAGVIO010000075.1 GCA_020056025.1 archaeon | reverse complement strand
TTTTGTTTGGAATGCTCACCGAGCCTATTTTGTTCATGAATGCGGTTAAGGCGAAGCTATCTTTAAAATTATTTCTTTTTCACATCACAAAAAACAATATAACAGGCAAAAGCAAACATCCCATCGACAAACTCCTCTTCACTCCCCACAGTCCAGGAATTATTCCGACAGCTGTTGAGACAATCAGTATCAGCAATCCAATCCATGAAGAGAAATAAATAGCCATCAGAATAATCAGGATTATTATTCCCATGCATAATTTAGGATAGCTTATCTTTGTTATCAGTTTTGCAAATACCCTTACAAGCCACATTGTCAAAAATGTTGCAATGCCTCCTGCAAGCAGAGCAGCAGCAAGATAAGCAATCAATGTATTCAGGTCAGTCTTCTCAAGTATCTGCATCATTGCAACAACAGCTCCGTTTCGGGCTTTTTCTATAGTATACAAAGCAACAAGGCTGAAAGCAAAATTCACTGTATTGATTCCACCGACCAAAACAATGAAAGCATAATTCCCAATATTCCCTAAAAACTCAGATGCGATTATCGCAGCCTGTGCTGAACCAAGCCCTGGAAACAGCCCTGCAATGCTTCCTGTAATTGTTCCTGCTGTAACAACCTTGAACATATTCTTCTTTCCCACTTCAATGCTGTCACTTATCTTCTGAGGTGGAACTTTTACATTCTCAGACAAGGAAGTGATTAAAGTGCTTATGCCGAATAATCCTGACAGCATCGGCAATAAAGGCTGCTCTAAATTAGGGATTCCAACCAAAACAATCAGCCCAAGCGCTCCTGACATCAGAAAGACAGTAAGCCCTTTTATCTTTCCTGAAATGCCTTTCTCTTTCCATATCATAAATGTGCATGCAGCAATAAGTATCCACCCTATGTGCGGCTCAAAAAAAGCATACATCAGAGGGATTATCGGAATCAGAAAAGGGCTTACCGCAATTGTCAGGATCAGGCAAAGCAAACTGCCGATTGTAGCTAATTTAACAGCCTCAAATCCTTTTCCTTCCAAAAGCAATCTGTGCCCAGGAAGGACATTCAGTACCTGGTCAGCATCAGGAGCCCCTAAAAATACAGACGGAAGCACATCCAGGAATGTGTGCGTGATTGCCATTGCAACAATAAAGACTCCCAGCGAAACAGCAGACACATATACCAATAAATATCCTGAGAAAGACACAAGCAGCACAGAGACGAGATTGATATGTATTCCTGGAGTCAGGCCTGTGAAAATTCCAAAAAAGCAGCCAAGCAGCACAGCAGCAAATAATTCAATGAACATAACCCTTCCTTCTCCCTGCTCACCTCTATCGAACTAAATCAGATAATCCTTACCTTATTTGCAATCACTTCTTTTTCTCCGTTGCTTTCTGTGATCTCTCCTTCAATCTCGACATAATCTCCTTCTTTCAGCGCGGTATCTGCTCCTTTGAACAAAAGTACAGAAACAGTCTCGATTTTCTCCTGCCCTATCTCAAGAAACAGCACTTTTTCATTGCCGCTCAGCCTCTCAACCTTGCCTGTAATCTTAACATCTTTTCCTTCATCCATTCCGCTGACTTCATTAAGATTCACATTGCCTGCAGAAAGATTGTCTGAGATGAAGAACAATACAATCAGTCCGGTCACAGAGCAAACCAGGGCAATATTGAGCAAAATCTTTTCTTTCATTTATATTTTTCCCTGAGCTCAATCGCCTTCTGCAGCGCATTGTTCCTTGCCTGTTCAATCAGTTTATTGTTTGACGAAGCTTTCATGATATTTTCTTCATACACCTTGAAGGCATCTATTATTCCATCTGCTTTGCCTGCAGAGCCAGACTTCATAACAGCCTCTATACTCTTGCAGTACAGGTTATAATGTGCTTTTAATATGCCAGGCATTCTTGCTTCATCCAGGCTTTTGTCAAGATTGTATCCATTCTTTGCAGCAGCACCTTTGGCTTTTGCAATCTCCCCTGCAGCAATCTCACTAAGTATCTCTTCAAGAGGATTTGTTTTCTGTGCATTATCAGCTGTTTTTGTTTTAGATTCAGGCATTGCAGTATTGGTTTCTCCTGAACTGCCTGTTTTAACAGCATATCCTGTTTTACTATCCTCTTCTGCTCTTGTCTTAGCCTCAAATGTTTTTGTTTTAGAAATCTCTGCTGTTCTTGTTTCTTCTTTTGTTTTCATAGCTTCTTCTGCTGTTTTTTTATGATGATCAACCTCATCCAGCAAAAGATTATAGCTGTTCTCAGCCTGCCTGATCTTTTCTGTCAGATCTTTGCACCTTGTTTCAGCTTCCTCAGCCTGCTGCGCTTTTTTCTCTGCATCAGCAAGCTGCTCAGTTATCCTCTGCCTGTCAGCCTGCGCAGCCTCTAATTCTCCTGCATATCTTCGCGCTTTATCATTCGCATCCTTTACCTCTTTCATCATAGCCTGATAGTCTTTTTGGAAAGATCCAAGATCTTTTATCATCTTTTTGTAATACTCTTTGTATTCAGCAATCTCTTCTGTGATCCTGGAGTTCTCTTCTGCATAATATGAAATCTCATCTGCATTTTCAGCTGCCCTGCTGCAGTAATTCAATGCAACGCTTCCCATACCTGCTGCTATTGCAAAGCCTGCAGCAGCAGCAAATTTCAATAGCCTGGAAGGCTTTGCAGATATCTTCAGCATGCTTTCCAGCTTCTGCTTTTCCAGTGCAGACATTTTTGCAGACTTTTGCATCTCTTCTGTATGCGTTCTTTCAAGCGCAGAGACCTCTCTTTGTTTTTCTTCTGCAAGAGCCTGCTTTTCCTTTGCATGAGTTTCATTCATATCCTTTAGTTGTGTTTGCAGAGCAGATACTTTTTCTTCAAGACCCTCTATTTTTTTGGCTTCTTCTTTCTTTTCTGAATCATATCTGACTTTTTCTGCTTCAAAACCACCTATCCTTTCTGTGAGCTTTTGTGATATAGACTCTGCTTGTTCTTCTCCTATTTTTTCAGATTCTGAAACATCGCCTACTACTATCGCTACAGGCTCCAGTTTTAGAAGTTCCCTGCTCCTCTCAAGTTCATTCTCAGCTGTTTTTACTTTTTCTTGGAGGGTTATTACTGTTGTATTAAGCTTTTGCGATCTCTGCTGTTCTGCTTTAAGCTCTTCAGCAAGATTTTTTTTCATCTCCTGGATTGCTGTCTGATATTTATTCTCAGTTTCTTTTGCTTCCTGCTTTGGGACATAATTAGTTTGGGCATCTGCTGTGAAAACCGCAATTAACCTGTCAACCTTCTTTTCTACTTCCTGCGGTGTGAATAGTTTTTTCTCAGCTGCATAATTTAAGTTCAGTCCTTTTGGAATCTCAATAGCAGGAAGAGATCCTGGCTGCTCATTTCTTAATTCGCGAGCAAGATTCTTTTGATCAAGTTTATATTTAAGTTCCTCGTTCTCTTCCAATCTCTTTCCCTGGAAAAATACATTCTTGAGCAGCTCATCTGCAATGTCTTTGAGAGTGCATGCCGAATCCCTGTTAAACTTTAGCAGTCTTGCATCTACAAGAGTATTATGCACTAAGCCGTATCCTTTTCCTGCTGCATAGAACTGGTAGTGTACAAGGGCATCTTCATTGCCTTCGCAGTCTATTGTAAAGTTATATGCGAATTTGACAGCCAAAAATCCATACTGTTCAATTGAAATCAAAGGCACTCCGTTTTCAAATCTAAGATTAGCAACAGTCTGTCTTTTCTCAGCATGAGGCATGTCATTTGCTATGTACGCCAATGCCCCATCACGTCTTGGCTGGGATGCAAGCCTGAAATTTCCTAAATGGTAAAATGATTCTATCCTGTGGTGCGGCGGCAAAAAATTCAGCGCAGACTCCAAGTTCAGTTCTGCATTGCGCCTTGTTGAGCCAGGATCAGTAAAACTCTTTCCCAGCACATGCCAAAGCCCAATAATTTCAAATCCTTTCTTATGCTCTTCCTCATATATCTCTTTTGGCAGAGGCTCTGATCTAAGCAGATGGTCTGCACACTGATTTTTCCAAATGCGCGCATCCCAGACTGCAGGCGAGCCTTTTTTTGATAGCAGATATCCCTTTAAGCAGCTGAAATCAGGAACCATTTGGCGCAGGATTTCAGCATAGGCGCTTATCTTTTGCTTTGCAGCAGAATCAAAAATAACTGTCTTGAAAAAAGGAAGCTCCAGAATCTCCTCTAACCTTTTCTTATACAGCGGTTCAGTTAGCTTAGCCTCTAGCTTATTGATCTTGTCAGTCATCCTGTTTCTCCGTAAAAATCTATCAGAACTCTTTTTTGCTAAATCTTAAAATAAAAAATAAAAATGTTAACTTACAACAATATCTCCTTTTACAGCGCAGCTTGTAAGCTTCAGGCATGGGCTGCTGTAATAGTCGTATGTTCCAGTCATGTTGAATGCGTATTCGCATGATTCTCCGTTAAGGATAGCCATTGGTCCTGCAACAGGCTTGTGAGCTCCATCTTCAGTCAATACTCTTACATAGATTATATGCCTGTAATTCGGCTGCTTGCTTGTCCATTTGACAGTATCTCCTAGTTTGATATTTGCATTCTGAGGCATTGATTTCATGTTTTCAATAGTTATCTCAGTAACACCTGGTGTTGCTGCAGTTGTTTCTGTGCTTGCTGTGCTGTTATCAGCAGTCTCTGTTGTATTTGTTTCAGTAACAGTTGTCTCTGTTGTTTCAGTTGTTGTCTTGCTTTCGCCCATAAGTTTCTCAATCATCTCTTTTGTTGAAAGGCCTTCAAGCTCTTTTGTCCTGTTGTCTTCAACAGATATAGTATTCTCTTCTGCTGCAGCCTGCTCTTCTCCAGGCAGCTGCTCAACCACATTCTGCTCAGCTGCTTCCTTTTTGCCAGAGCATCCTGCTAAAACAATTATCATTATTGCCAAAATTGTCCAAAGGTATTTTGTTGCATTCATTTGACCACCTTAGTTATTAGATGCAGGCTAAAAAGCTTCAATTCTTTATAAAATTGACGATTTTTAAGCTGTTTATTCCAATAGCAACCTTTTTAAACCCCTTTGCTATACAGCGCATAGATGGCAGATAACCTCAAATTCAAGTCAACAAAAGACATCCCAGTATCTCTAAAGATAGTTGACCAGGTCATTGGCCAGGAGCCTGCTGTTGAGATAATCAAAAAAGCAGCAGGCCAGAGAAGGCATGTTCTTTTGATAGGTGAGCCAGGAACAGGCAAATCAATGTTAGGCTTGGCATTAGCTGAACTGCTGCCAAAAGAAAAGCTTGTTGACGTCTTGTCATTCTTCAACCCAAATGATGAGAATCAGCCTATAATAAAGACACTTCCAGCAGGCCAGGGAAGGGAGATTATTGCCCGTTCAAAACTGCAGTCAGCAGAAGTCTTCAAGAACCAGAACATAGTCACATTTGTCTTGGTTATTCTTGCAGTCATTATCCCTTACTGGATATGGAGATCAAATAT
>JAGVIO010000224.1 GCA_020056025.1 archaeon | reverse complement strand
GGGTGTGGGACAGAATTAGATTATCCAAGCCAATGAAGATTGTGCCATAGCGACGTGAGCATATCTGCGGTGTCTATTCTATCAGCTCTTTTCTGTCCCAGTTGCCAACCAGTTCTTTTTTTATCTTCTGAGAAACCGCTTTCCGAGCGGTTTCTCTTGAAATAATCCTCAATGTAAGATATAGGATCTGTAACAAAGTCATACATCATTCTTTTCCATTCCCAATTTCCCTTAATTGTTGCATTGCTTTTTGGCAACAAAGTTATCTTAACATCGCCAAATTTTTCCCTGAGCAGTTTAACATATTCTCGGCAGCTATAATATTTGTCAAGCCTTATGCTTACCAATTTGATACACAATTCTTCAATCATCTTTATCGCCTCGAGAAATGCTTCTTTTTCGCTCTTAAGGTTTGTTCCAAATCCAACATACATGTTGGATTTCAAATCCATTAATCTAAAAGAATAGATAAACAGCTTTTTCTTGTATTCTTTCTTTAGCTGCGTTTCAATGTTTTTTACTTTATCTTTAAGTTTTTGAGCATGGCTGGCATAATGAGCTTTTATCGTCAAAGAAAGTCCTGTTCCGTCTCCAGAACCATCAACTTCTTTTACACCCTTCTTTTTCAAAATAAGGGCGTGTAAATTGTGCAGCACCGCTATAACTTCATTGTCTGAGTAAAACCGTTCAACGGTTTTATAGCTCACATCAATATCGCTTAACAGCGAGAACACAACAAACATAGACGACATAGTCCTGTTACTTTTGCCGATAATATGCTTCATCAATAATGCTAATGTCCGTTGCTCAACAGTGAGAGCAGGTTTTGCGCCCCTTGTTTCGCCTGACACAAAGCAGATTGACGCTGCTTCGTGAACGAGCGGCTTGAGCTCCTTGAAAGCAATTTTCAGCCGCTCGGCAACTCGCTGCTCATACGTACGCCAATTGCGTTTTGTCGTCGGCTGTTCCTCTTTATATTGGGCGACAACGTCGTCCAATATTTTTGTTAATTCCCTTATTTCTTTTGTTTTGACTTTCATAATATATACTGGAATATCGAAAACTTTATAAAGTTTGTGTTTATATGTACATACTATGCCAAGAAAAGTAACAGCAGTAGCCGGAGGAAAAATTAAAGTTACCGATAATGTCCTTGAAATCTACGAGAAAAAAGTCACACCCTACGGCAACGGAGCCAAAATCGACGCACAGAAAAAAGACATCGGCCGACGAGCTTACATAATTATACTCAAAGATTGATTATTTCTGTCCCACACCCGTTTCTTTAGAAAAGTATATAAACTTATTTTCATTCGTAATTCTGGGGGCAAATGGAGAAGTTTCAAGAATACAGGGAAAAGGCAAAAAGAAATCTGGAAATATCAGACCATATGCTAAATGTCACATTTCTGCTAGTCAAAGACCCAAAGCTGTTGCTGGCTGTAATTGAGAATATCTTTCTTGCATACACAAATTCGATGAATGCCATACTGCTCCATGACTGGATCTACAAGAAGATACCTGGCTTTAATGAGACTTTTGAAAGCAAGCTCAATATGTTCCAGGCAAGAAGCATTGATATGCATAAGCTCGACAAGAAGTATATAACTGATATGAGAGAACTGAGAAACCTGCTGCTTGAGCACAAAAAAAGCCCTATAGAATTTTCAAGGCAGGGAAAATTAGTCATATGCTCAGACAGCTACCAGATCAAAACAATAGAGCAAAAAGAGCTTGCTGAATACATAAACAAAGCAAAGGTATTTATACATGAAATGACTAGTATTATTGCTGAAAATGAACGAATATTTGGAAAACGCCGAGAACGAGCTTAAAAGAGTAGATCATCTTGTCTATGTAAGCCTGAAATACACGCGCACTGTAGATGTAATCAGAAGCGCGATTGAAAGGATGATTGCTGCTTTTGATTTCAGTTTTCATGCGATTTTTGAAAAAGTTAAAAAAAGGAGAAAGAATTTTGAAGCGCCTGGACAGCCAAGAAAGATATGCGAAGTGCTGAAGGGTCTGTTCAAGGACGATAAAAAGCTCATAGATTACCTTGATTTCTACCTGCTGCTAAGGGATCTCAGCCAGGCTAAATTTGACAGGCGGGAAGAATACCGCAGGCATGTGACAATGATATCGCATCTGGACAATGAAAAGGCTTATGAAGTCAATATTGATATTTTATACGAATTTTATGACAGAATGAACCAATATATCGCGTATCTTAAAGAGGAGGTATTATGACCCGGTTTTTAGCTGTATTTTCAGGAAAAGGAGGTGTGGGCAAAACAACTGTTGCAATAAACCTTTCTGCTGCGCTGAGCAACCTCGGCAAAGACACTATACTTGTTGACGGAAGCTTGAGCACCCCTAATATAGGCGTAAGGCTCGGAAATGCAAAGCTGCCTGTCACGTTGCATGATGTCATTGAGCAGGATAAAGAGATAACTGATGCAATGTATGTGCATGTTACCGGAATGAAAGTCATTCCTGGAGATATCAGCATTTCTGCTCTGCAAAAGATAAATTCAGTTAAGCTTAAGGAAAAACTGAACAAGCTCAGAGGGATTTCTGACATTGTTGTATTGGATGCCGGAGCTGGATTCAACAAGGAAAGCCTTGGCTTGCTTGAGCTATCTGACGAGGTGCTTATTGTGACAACGCCTGAAATTGCTGCTGTGACAGATGCATTAAAGTCTATAAAAATCGCTGAAAGCAAGGGCAAAACAATTCTTGGAGCTGTCCTGAACATGGTAAAGAATGATGAATATGAGCTTGATGCTGAAAATGTACAATCTATGCTCGGGATTCCGGTAATTGCAGTCATCAATGAAAGCGATGATATAAGGAAATCTTTGCTCAAGAAACAGCCTGTTGTATTTTCACATCCAGGAACAGATACTGCTCAGAGGTATGTCCTGCTTGCAAAGATGGTGATGGGAGAAACAATTTCTGAACGCGACAAAATGGGTGAACTTTTCAAATGAAAGAAGAAACAATCGCTGAGCTTAAGAGAAAAGGATGGAGTGCTGCTGAGATACAGAAAGCAGAGCAGACAATCAGAGAAAGGAAAATGATGGACAAAAGCAGAACATCTGTGTTTTCAAACAAGATTGTATATTGGATGGTAATCGCTGTTATTGTGCTTGGCAATTTCATTGTCTCGATACTGCTGATACCTTTTCTTCTGGTTTTAAACAGGCTTGCACTTAATCTTGTGATTATCTTATTGGGCTTTGCAATCGGATTGCTTTTTAATTTCCTGATAAATGATGTTGAGCATATCGGCAAAAAGCATCATCTGCTTGCAGGGTTTTTGATTCCAATCCTTGCTCTTGTGAACATCTCTGTCATGATAAATGTTGCGAATGCAATAAATTCTGCCCTGTCAATAGGAGCACTGAAGGAAGATCCTGTAACCTTAAGCATAATGTATGTTGCTGCATTTATACTTCCTTATCTGTGGACTGTTTTTGTTTCGAGAAAGATAAATATTGCTTATTAATCACAGTTATTGCCAAGGATGTAAAGATTCCATCTGCCAATGCAGCAAAAAAGCCAGTCTATTTTTGCCCTGAATTTTACCAAATCATCCAGAGATTTAGGAAGTTTGTCTGTGCAGAGCTTCTTCAAATTTTCTCCTGTGCAATCAATAGGATAAATGCCTTCTTCAAATTTATCGTAGCTGATATTGCAGTCTACATCCAGAAGATTTTTGAGCTGCTTCCTGTATTTTAACAATTCATCAAGAGTCGGATAGCCTACCATACCTGCGTCTGAATCAAGCCAATGCTTGTCTATCTCTTTCATTGCAACCATTACCTGCTTCTTTGGCTTCAGTATTATTGCTTTCATGTAATGCTGATGGCATGCATGGCCTGCTGTCTGATGGGCAATATATCTCCATTGCCTTGAACTATTTGTCCTGTAATTATCATGCAAAGCAAGAACTAATTTAGGCAAATCTTTGTCTTCCAGATATCTGCATTTTTTAGGGTCTATTTTGCTTATCATATTAAAAAAGAGGGCGACCAGCGAGAATTTCGACTGAAGTCGTAAAGTACGGCTCCAACAATCGAACTCGCGTCCCAGGATCCACAGTCCCGTATTCTACCATTGAACAATGGTCGCCATTATGGCAGAAAAATTCAAGTTAAGATTATAAATGTTGCGGAAAGCGTTAGTTGTAATAGAAAATCTGGCTGATAATTCTTTTCATCGTCTCTTCCTTATCTTCCTCTTCTGCCATGTGCCTGGAGATAACTCTTGTCTCATACTCGTCGTTTGTGTGGATTGATTCGTGTATCTCTACTTCTTTCTTGAATTCAGGAGTATAATCTAAATCTTTGTTCAGCCAAATTTTATCGTGCTGAAGATAAGTATAGCCGTAAAATCCCCACGGAAGAGCTTCTTTGTTAAGCTGCTTTGCAGGAATGTTCTGGGAGAAATCTGACTTCAAACGCTGATTTCTTATATGGTATTCCAATCCAACTGGATTTGTATTCTTTGCTTCTTTTTTATCATAATTTAATTTGTGCGGTGAATAAGCCATAGCCTAATAACAAAGAATTCTTGAGTTATAAGCAATGCTGTGAAAGAAGATATAGAATTGTGACAAAAAAATCAGATGCTATTTTGCGATTGAGCAGGTTCCACTCGGCAGCATTCGGATTATATCATCCAATTCTCCTGCGCCTAATCTTTTCTTTATCTTTTTTGCAATGTCAGATGCCTTGTCTGTGCCTTGATTGATTATTACAAAGTCCTTTGTCTGCGATTTTATTGCGTCAACAGGGCCGCCGATTATTTTTCCGTCTTTAATACCACTTGCTAACTTTAGGTCAACTCCTACAAGATTCTTTTTTCCGTAAATCATGAATGCTCCTCTTGCTATGAATTCGCCTGATTTTGCCTCTTTTGTGACCTGGTCAGGATTGACATAGAAAACTTCTGCTGATGCAAGGCCTGATTTCCATGCTCTTGAATATGAAGCAGTTGCCTGGGCTGTTTCTTTCAGTGTCGCTTCGCCTGGCTTTCTGCCTTCTGCCTTTATGACAAAAAAAGGAGAGCCTGCCATTGATGAATGAAAGACAATATCTTCTTTTTCTGTATGTTTCTTTATGACAATCTCGTTTGTTGCTGCATCCCTGCCGCCTATGCACAGAAATCCTTCTGACGAGAAAAACCATCTGAATTTCTCATACCATTCCCTAGTTATGCTCTGCTTTATCTCTTTTTCCTTCTGAGCCTGTTTCTGGTCTTTCTGCAGGATTTCCAGCTTGCCTATGCTTTTTTCGAGTGCAATCCTTGCTCCTTCCAGTTTCTGCTTTGCTTTCTTTGATTTCTCAAAATAAGTCTCTGCGTTCCTTTCCAGCGATTTTGTCACATCTAGCTTGATTTTCATCTTAGCAAGGATTTATGTTTTCAAGGATTATTGCCTGCTCCGGGCATAATAAGGACGGCTCTTCAGGGTATATTATGATTTTCGGAGCCAATTTAACCTGCCTGATGCCGCCGAACAGGTCAAAATTGTACGGGACAATCTTCTGCAAAGTGTATCCTTTTTCGATTGCAGAATCAGACAGCTCCTGCAGATAGACTTCTTTTGAGCCAATTATCCTAATTTGTATTGTCTCTATGTCTGTGTTTGCTCCATTCTCAAGAATGAATTTTACAAAGCCGTTTTCTGCTGAGCCTGAATAGCAGACCTGGGGGATTCCGTTCAATGTGACAATGTTCATCTCTGTGTCAATTGAGCATTTTGCGCCTGCTTCCAACTGCGCCCTGCCCCAGTTCATTACCAGAATACCTATGCCTACTGCTAGCACAATCAGTATTATTGTCGATACCAGTGGAGAAATTGCTCTTTTGTTCATTGTGGCCTCTTAAAGAAGTTTTATTTTTATGATTTATATAAATATTATGATTTGGCAGGATCCTAAGATGCACAGATAAAGGTTATAACCTGCAATAACCATAAAAACACCCTGGAAAAGGCTGGAAAGCGAAGTTTTATATATAAGTTATATAACAAATCCATCTGGGGGTTCTAAGATTCAAAGGTGCAAAAAATGCAAGAAGACAACAGTATGCAAAACAAGGATATTGAAAAATTGTTCAAGCAAAGGCAGGATGCAAGGGTTGAGCTGATCAAAGAAAGCATCGAAGATTTGAGATCAGGTATTGTGAGCAGGGACCAGCTGCACAAAGAGATGATGGCAAGCTTTGACAAGGTTGATAATAATCTCAATAATTCAATGCCTAAGCTGGATGTTGGCTCAACAGGGCATATGCACGAGCTTTTCAAAGAGCTGACAAAGAAAAAGTTTGAGCTGGAAGAGCTTAGGATACAGGAGAAGCTGAATGTCTGGAGAGATAAGGCTGCGCTGAAAAAGGAATTAAGGGAGCATATGAAGGAATTAAGGGATATTGAAAGCAAAATGAGCATGATTGATAATATCCTCGGGCTTTAAGTGATTCCAAATGATGCATGCAATAACTGTTGAAGAGATATGCAAAAAGCTGAAGCCTGTGCTTGGCAAAAAAGTAGACTTACTTTATTTAAAATATTCTTTAAGCGAAGAAAAGGCTGAAAAAGAGCAGATAGCAAGCCTTCTGAATGTTTTGTATGAAAAACACCTGAACACAACTTTGCTCGACGAGAAAATCCTTGTAGAGCCTCCTGCTGAGAATATTGTCAACGGAGAATATCCTCTTGGCGTTGTTGTTTATGGAGGGAGGGATTTTGGGACATTCGGATTAAGAGAGCAGGACTGGCCAAGGCATGTATGCGTAAGCGGAATGTCTGGCTCTGGCAAAACAACTTTTGCTTTCCAGATCCTGGCTAATTTCATACTCCATAAAAAGCCGTTTGTGATATTTGACTGGAAAAAGAGCTTCAGGCCTCTTATGAATCTTGACAAGGAGATATTATGCTTCACTGTGGGAAATGACAAGATAAGCAATCTTTTCAGGGTCAATATAAACAAGCCGCCAAAAGGTGTTGGGCCAAAAGAATGGGTGAGCATACTGTGCGACCTGATAATCGAAAGCTTTTATGCAAGCTATGGTGTGCAGAAGATACTCAGAGAAACAATTGACCAGGCTTTCAAGGATTTTGGGGTTTACGGAGGATCCGGGAATTATCCGACGTGGAAGCAGATCAAGGACAGGCTTGAAGAGAAAGCTGATTCAATGAAAAGAAAATCAAGAGAGTCTGAATGGATGGAATCTGCTTTGCGTATTGCAGACAGCCTGACATTCGGAAGCTTTGGAGAAGCTGTTTCATGCAAAGACAATTACGGATTTGACATTGAAGAATTGCTGACTAAAAAAGTAATATTTGAGCTGCATGCTTTAGGCAGTGCTGAAAAGAAATTTTTCTGCGAATACCTTTTAACTTCAATATATTTCATGAAAAAGTTCAACCAGGAAAGCTATGGAGAAGAATTCAGGAACGCTATTGTTGTTGATGAAGCGCATCATATTTTCCTGAAAGACAAGGCAACTTTCATGAAAGAGAGCATAACAGAGGTCATTTACAGAGAGCTCAGAGAATATGGCATCAGCTTGATCTGCCTTGACCAGCATATTTCAAAGCTTTCAGAGGTTGTTGCCGGAAATTCTGCTACAAACATCGCTTTCCAGCAGGTATTGCCTCAGGATGTTGAGACAGTATCCGGAATAATGCAGCTCAAAGAGTATAAGAAATATTTCTCAATGCTGCCTGTCGGAGAGGCTATATTGAGGCTTGCTGAAAGGCATTACAGCCCTTTCCATATCAAAGTGCCATTTATCAAGATAAAGGACAAGATGGTTGCTGATGAAGAAGTCAAGAAAAGGATGGATGAGATTGTCAAATACCATAAGCAGAAAAAGGTGTTTGTTGACAGATGCAAGGAAGACAATATTAAAAAGGCAATGAACAAGATTGATTTGATATATAAGATTGGAGGAGTGGATACCTCTGGAGCCAAAATCAGCAAAGAAGATGCTGTCAAGGTGATGGAAGATTCCAATCCTGAACTTAAAGTCAGTATTCCTATTGAAGAAGAGCATATTGCTTTCATGAAGGTTGTCAGAAAGCCAATTGGCACTACAGAAGCTTATGGGAGATTAGAGCTTTCTTCGCGAAAATGTGACAAAATCAAGAATGACCTTATTGGGCAAGGCCTTGTTGATGTTGAAGAGGTGTACAGCAACAAAGGAAGAGTCAAAAAGCTCAAATTGACTGAAAAAGGCATCGGAATACTCAAAGAAGCAAAAAAATGAGAAAACTTTATATATAGCCTATATTGAGTTTTTTCTTTGGGTTTAATCACATTCACAATTATCAACTAACAAAAAAACAACACAGAAAATTTCCACGAATTTAAGGAAACTTTCAGAGGGACCACCAAGCCTCAAAATTTATCATTTGAAAAAATGCACAAAAATGCTTTTCAAACGATGAACCTAACGGGCAATGTCTAACCAATGACTGCAAAGTCATAAATGGTTATTACGGCATATGGTGGCTGATTTCGGGCATTTCCGAAATTAGATGGAAAAACTAGGTTTTTTGTTAGTGAGAACTTTCTTGAAATTTCGATTTTCCGACGATAAAACGCGGAAAACGCTTGGAAATACAAGGAGAAGCCTGTTTAGCGGATTTTCTTCCCTGAACGCCTAAGCGGCACAAGCTTTCCAAAACAGGAAACGCGTATGAGGGAACATCTGCTAAAAAACTGGAAATTCTGGAGCCAGAGCTTGGTTTAAATATAGATTGCTGGATGGTAGGTTTTTCTGCAAATACCAAGCTGTTAACTCCAGAAGGACTGGGCAGGCTTCTCTTTTTTGAACTAAAGGCCAGAGCTAAAGGGAGATATTTGTGGAAATCCCAATAGGACAACCTGTTAACCCCCTGACAGATTGCCTGAACATGCTCTGGCTTTTTTGAAAACAAAACAAGGGTACAATCCTTGTTGACTATAAACCGAGCCACAGGATTGCTGGTTGAATGCGCCATAAACAAATGGAAGCAGACAACACTCGGGACAACCTGGGTTGCTTTCCTGTGGCTCTTTTTAATGAAAGAAGTATGTAACAATGC
>JAGVIO010000145.1 GCA_020056025.1 archaeon | reverse complement strand
CAACAAAATGGTTTGAGGTGTTCAAAGTGGATGAAATTCAGGTTAATCAGGATCAAGATTCTCCAAAAGTTGAGACATATCATGACGATGCCCCTGCAGTAAAGCAGGAAGTGCATAAGGAAGTGACTCTTAAGTTCCATAAAGAGTTCAAGACAACAAAAGAGCAGCAGAGGCATGGAAATGTCCTTGATGCTGAGCTTGAGGAGATGCTCTCAAAGCAGACAGCCAAGATAAAAGTGATTGGATGCGGAGGAGGCGGAAACAATACTATTGACAGGATCACTGCAGTTGGTGTTCAGGGTGCTGAAACAATTGCAATCAATACAGATGCTCAAGATTTGCTTTATACTACTGCTGACAAGAAGATCTTGATCGGCAAGGAAACAACGCGGGGATTAGGGGCTGGGTCCAATCCAAAATTAGGCGAGGATGCTGCGCGGGAAAATGAGTCTGATATCAAGAAAGCAATCGCTGATTCTGACATGGTTTTCATCACATGCGGACTTGGAGGAGGAACAGGAACAGGAAGCGCTCCTATTGTTGCAGATGTTGCAAAGAAAATGGGGGCTCTTACAGTTGCAATTGTCACAATGCCATTTGCAATGGAAGGACATGCAAGGTATGAGAATGCTATTCTTGGATTAGAGAAACTTGAGCAGATTGTTGATACCTTGATTGTTATACCAAACGAGAAATTGCTTGAATTGGCGCCAAACTTGCCTCTGCATACTGCATTCAAGGTTGCTGATGAAATTTTGACAAATGCTGTCAAGGGAATTGCAGAATTAGTCACAAAAGCAGGATTAGTTAATCTGGATTTTGCTGACGTCAAGGCAGTAATGTCAAACGGCGGAGTCGCATTGATAGGCTTGGGAGAGTCTGACACTGAAAACAGAGCTTCCGAAGCTGTTGAGAAAGCAATAAACAATCCTCTGCTTGAAGTTGATATCAACGGAGCAACAGGAGCCCTGATAAATGTCTCTGGAGGAGAGGATCTTACTCTTGAAGAAGCAAGAGTCATAGTAGAATCTGTTTCTGAGCATCTTAGCCCAGAAGCAAAGATCATCTGGGGAGCTCAGCTGTACAAAGACATGGAGAAGACAATCAGGGTAATGCTTGTCATAACAGGCGTCAAGTCAAAGCAGATATTCGGAACATCCAACAAGCTCGTGAACAAGAGAAGGACAGAGATAGAGAACCAGCTTGGTATTGATTTTGTGAACTGAGATGGTTTAAATGGTAATAAAAACAATTAGTGGAAATTCAGTTTTGAGTGCAATAAACAGGCTTGCAGAAAAATGCAGTTGCTTATCATTGACAAGGGTCAAAGGGCTTGTTTCTGATGATTCTTTGGCATATGTTGATGAATCTCGGAAATATCTTGATGGATTAAAATGCCTTATGGAAAAAAGAGGCAATGTTGAAGTAATGTCTTGCATGGAAGGCGACTTTAATTACTGTTATCAATATCTGTTTATAATCGGCTCTGACAAAGAGCATATAAGGCTGCGCACAGGAGGGCTGATTGAAATTGTAAATGCCTGCCCAGAAGGGCCTGTGCTTGGAGAAATAAGAGAAGCATACGACAGGCATTGGGGAGGAGAGCCTAATTTCAAAAAGTTCTATAAAAAAGTAGAAGGCCAAAAAGGGATCATTAAAATAGATAAAGGCCCTTGTTTTTATGACAGCAGGCATTTGAAAGAGATTGCAGAATTGATTTTATTCCCTCTCACTATTAGCAAGGATTATTCTCTATTAGACGATGAGTAGAAGCAAAAACCTTTATATAGATACTCTCTTTCTTTTACACCTATGGACATAGACGAAAAGCTGATAAAAAATGTTGCAAACCTTGCAAGGCTGAAGCTCAGCGAAGAAGAGGAAAAGAGATTCTTGGAAGATTTCAAAAATATCCTTTCTGCATTCTCTGACATTTCTAAATGCGATACAAAAAATACAAAGCCAAGCATCCAGCCTGTTGTGCTTAAGAACAGGACAAGGGAAGACAAGCCAGGAAAATGCCTGACAAATGAAGAAGCTTTGTCAAACACTGAAAACAAGGAAGACGGATATTTCAAAGGCCCAAAGGCTGTGTGAATGGAAAAGACTGTGATATGAAAATTTCAGAATTCGTCAAAAAAGTAAAGGAAAAAGAGATTGATGTAGTTGAGAATACAAAGAAAGTGATTGAAGAATGCAAAAAGATAAACTCTGAATTTCATTATTTCAATGTAATCTGCGAGAAAGAAGCAATTGCACAGGCAAAAGAGATTGCTGAAAATCCAAAAGGAAGATTAGCAGGGGTTCCTGTGTCTGTCAAAGACTGCATCTGCGTAAAGAATATCGAGACAAGAGCAGGCTCAAAGATTCTTTCTGGTTACAAGCCTACATTTGATGCAACTGCAGTTGAAAGACTGAAAGAAGAAGGAGCAATCATCATCGGAAAAACTAGCCAGGATGAATTTGGCTTCGGAAGCTTTAACACAAATGTTGGATTGGGATTTAAGGTCCCTCTTAATCCGCATGACAAAAACAGAGTCTGCGGAGGAAGCTCAGGAGGAAGCGCAGGCATCACTTCAAAATCAGATTTTGTCCACATATCCTTGGCTGAGAGCACAGGCGGAAGCATTGCTGCTCCTGCTGCATTCTGCGGAATTGTAGGGCTTACACCTACATATGGATTGGTTTCAAGATACGGATTATTGGATTATGCAAACAGCCTTGACAAGATTGGGCCAATGGCTAAATCAGTCGAGGATGCTGCTTTGATTTTGGAGATAATAGTGGGGCATGATGAAAAAGATTCAACTTCATTGTATGAGCCATTTGAAAAATACACAAGCTATGCAGGCAAAGAGATTAAAGGAATGAAGATTGCAGTTGTCAAAGAAGCATTCGGGCAAGGCATTGATGCAGAAGTTTCAAAAAAAGTTAAGGAAGCGCTCCATGCGCTTGAAACAAAAGGAGCAATTGTCGAAGAAGTTTCTTTGCCGTTGACATTCAAATACAGCCTGTCTGCCTATTATCTGATTGCTACGTCTGAAGCATCCACAAACTTAGCAAAATACTGCGGAATGAGATACGGCATTTCCGGAAAACTGGAAGGGAATTTCAATGAATATTTCTCAAAGATAAGAAGCGAGAATTTTGGCACAGAAGCAAAAAGAAGGATAATGCTCGGAACATTTGCAAGGATGGCAGGCTACCGTGATGCTTATTATCTGAAGGCAACGCAGGTAAGGACAAAAATAATTGAAGAGTACAAAAAGATATTTGCGGATTTTGATGCAATCATCACTCCGACAATGCCGATGGTTGCGCCAAAGATAGACGAGACAAAGAAACTGACTCCATTGCAGAATTACATGTCAGACATCCTGACAGTCGGGCCAAATATTGCAGGCCTGCCTCATCTCAGCATGAATGTCGGCGACAAACTGCCAATCGGAATAATGATTGTTGCTGATCATCTTATGGAAAAGAATCTGATAAGACTGGGAAGCGCAATTGACAGCGCATATGGGGGTAAATGATGGCAAAGAAAAGAGAGATGATGAAATGCAAAAAGTGCAGTGTTCCTCTGGAAGGTTTTGGGTATAAATGGATAGCAAAGCCTTTGTTCGGGATATTGCCTTCAAAAAAGAAAAAAGGATTGTGCAACAAATGCGAGGATAAGAAATAGAAGTATGGCACAAAATAAATTCACCTCAGAGATTGTGATTGGATTAGAGATACACGCAGAACTAAACACAGCTACAAAGCTGTTCTGCTCATGCCCGACTCACGGAAGTGAAGAGCCAAATACAAGAACATGTGAAGTCTGTTTGGGAATGCCTGGAAGCAAGCCTGTGCTGAATGCAAAAGCGCTTGAATTTGCGCTCAAATTATGCATGGCTGCCGGGTGCGAAATCTCTCCTTCACTTATTTTCTCAAGAAAATCATATTTCTATCCGGATATGTCCAAGAACTATCAGATAACCCAGTATGAGATTCCGCTTGGACTGAAAGGCAGCATTGAGCTGGACAATGGAAAAAAGATAAGCCTGAAAAGAATCCATATGGAAGAGGATCCTGCTGCATTGGTTCATCCGTCTGGAATGTCTGGCAGTTCTTATGTTTTGGTTGATTACAACCGTTCAGGAAATCCTCTTGTCGAGATTGTCACAGAACCAGAGCTGAACTCTCCTGAAGAAGCAAGGGATTTCATGAAGAGGCTTATCACAATACTTAATTATCTCGGGATATTTGATGTTGACAAGGGCGTCATAAAAGCAGATGCGAATATCTCAATAAAAGAATCAGGCTATACAAGAGTTGAGATAAAAAACATAACTGGCTTCAAGGAGATTGAAAGAGCTCTCACTTATGAGATTGCAAGGCAGAAAGAAGACCCTAAGTCAATTGTGCAGGAAACAAGAGCCTGGGATGCAGAAGAAGCAATGACTTTCACTCTCAGAAAAAAAGAAGCAGAGGAAGAATACGGATATATAATTGACCCTGACCTGGTTGAGATTGACATCACAAAAAATATGCTCAAGATAGCAAAAGAAAGCATGCCAGAGCTTGCGCATGAGAAAGTAAAAAGATATGTTACAGAGCATAAGATTGATGAAGAAGATGCAAAAGTCATTGCAGCAGAAAAAGAGCTTGCTTATATGTTTGAGAAGGTTGCAAAAGAGATTGACCCTGTTCTGGCTGCAAGATGGATAAGAAGAGAATTAGTGAGAGTGATGAACTACAACGAGAAAGAATTCAAGGATTTAGAGATTGACGAGAAGCATATTATCGAATTATTGTCAATGGTTGAGAAAAAAGAGATAACAGATGCTGTTGCAAAGAAGATTCTTGAAGAGCTGATGGCAAAGCCTTTTTCTCCAAAAGAATATGTCCAGAAGCAGGGCATCAAAAAGATAGGCGGAGCAGAAGAGCTTCGCAAGTTCTGCGAAGAGGCAATAAAAGAGAATCCAAAGGCTGTTGAGGATTATAAAAAAGGAGAAGCAAAATCATTGCAGTTCCTTATAGGACAAGTCATGAGAAAGACAAAAGGACAGGCTGATCCAAAGATCCTGAATGAGATAATTAAGGAGATGCTGAAATAAGGACTTTGCCAGCATCCTTCTTCAAAAAGAACATTTATCCGGCTCTGTCCTAAAAGTCTAGAGATAAAAGAAAAAATATTATGGCAGACTAGTCTGCCATAGATTTCAGTTCTTATTGTCCTCACTTTTTTAGAGCTT
>JAGVIO010000093.1 GCA_020056025.1 archaeon | reverse complement strand
TTTTTCTTTTTATTGTTTTTATTAAATTTATTATTACCACCCAGTGTACTAAATTTGCCAGTGATAACATGCTGGTGGGTCCGACTATTTTTTTCATCAAGATCAAAATATTTTTCTGCCATTCTAATTAAATAGTATCTATTACTTATATAATTTGCGACTAAACAATCCGCCTCGCCAACTTCTCTCTTTCTCATTTGTTAAAGGCGAGCAAAGAAAAGATATAATAAAAAATAAAATAAAAAGTAACAAAAATAATAATAAAAATATAAAAACAAAATAAAAAAGCGCCTTACGCTCCCAGCTGTCCTGCTGTCAATCCTTTTCTCTGGACTATTGAAGCAATTATCTTTGCCTGCAGCTCATCTGGCAGCTTCTCGAACATCTGGTCAACCAGTGAAGAAAAGCCTCTTCCGGCAGTAGCTGAACGAAGGTCAGAGCTCCATCCAAGCATCTCTCCGACAGGAAGCTTTGCTTTGACTTTAACTTGGTTATTTTCTGTTGTCATGTCTAAAAGCTGTCCTCTTTTTGAGGTAACTAGTTTTGATATTGCTCCTGAGAATTCTTCTGGAGCTTCTATCAAATGGATTTGGACTGGCTCATATAATATAGGAGCAGCTGTCATCATTGCTCCTCTTATGCCATCTCTTATAGCAGGATATACCTGTGCAGGCCCTCTGTGGATAGCGTCTTCATGCAGCTTCATGTCAGTCAGTTTCACTTTGACCCTTACACAAGGTTCGCGCGCAAGCGGCCCTGAGCTCATGACATCTTCAAACATGTCTAATATCATCTCTATGACTTCCTGCAAGAATACTTGTCCTCTTGTTTCATCTATGAATAAGTTTCCTTTGTAAATGTCTTTTATCTTGTCAGCAACTTTTGTTTCATAGCCGAGAGCAACAAACTTTTCTCTTAATTCAAGGTCCTTTTTCTTTATCCTTCCTTCATATATCTCGCCATTCTTTATTGCTGCAGAAACATTGTCTTCAAGCGGCTCAACAATGAAATAGAACTTGTTGTGCTTGTTCGGAGATTTTCCTTCAACTTCCTGAGACAATTTCCTGATCGCTTCCCTGTAAACAACAATTGGCGGAGAAGTTGTGATTTCCATGTGCTTTTCTGTCTTGATCCTGTTTTCCACGATTTCAAGGTGCAGCTCCCCCATCCCGTGTATTAAATGCTGGCCTGTCTCTTCATGTATTTCAATCTTTATTGACGGGTCTTCTTTTGAGACCTGCCTCAATACTTCAATCAGTTTAGGAAGGTCCTGGGGCTTTTGGGCCTTGATAGCTTTTGTGATGACTGGCTCAAAGATATACTTGAGGTCTTCAAAAGCCTGGTCTTTCTGTTCAGTAATTGTTTCTCCTGCAGTTCCCTGGAATCCTGCCAGTGCAAGAACATTTCCAGCAACAACTTCCTGGAATGATTCTGGTTTGATGCCAACATACATGTAAACATTTTGCACTCTGGCTTCCTTTTTTGCATTGTTAAGGTAAATTGTCATTCCTTCCTTGACTGTTCCGGAATATAATCTTCCTGCCATTATTTCTCTTCCGCTTCTTGGGTCAATGGTAATCCTTGTTATGCAGAAAGCGACTTTTCCGTTAGGGTCGCATGTCAGCATTCCTTTTCCCATCTCTGATTCTGGATCTCCGTGCCAGATTTTCATTATCCTGTACTTCTGTGCTTCTTTTGGGTTTGGCAGGTGCTTGATAGCCATGTCCAAAACAACTTCATAAAGTGGCGCTTTTTCCCAGAACCATTTTTTCCTGTCTTCATCACCCATATTGTAAGCTGTAAGTATGTCTTTGAACGAAACATTCTTTTTCTTCATATATGGTATTGATAATGCCCAGTTATCCTTTGCTGTTCCGAATGCAACGCTTCCGTCAAGGATATTAACTTTCCATTTGTCCTTGAGCTCTGGCTCTACATACTGGTCAATCAGCCTGTTGAATTCAATTATTATTTTTGCCAGCCTTTCCTGGATCTGTTCAGGCGTGAACTTCATTTCTTTGATCAGCCTGTCTACTTTGTTGATGAACAGGACAGGCTTGACTCTTTCCCTCACAGCCTGCCTCAATACTGTTTCTGTCTGAGGCATCAGGCCTTCTGATGCGCAGACTAATACTATGGTGCCGTCAACTGCACGCATTGCCCTTGTGACGTTTCCGCCAAAGTCAATGTGGCCAGGCGTGTCAATAAGATTGATAAGGTATTCTTCGTTCTGGAACTGGTGAACCATTGAAACATTTGCAGCGTCAACAGTAAGCAATCTTTCCTGTTCATCAGCATGCTGCCATGTTGCCATTCCTTTGTCAAGGTCTCCTGCTAATTTTTCTGCCATAAGCCCTGCTGCAGCAAGCAGATTGTCTGTGAAAGCAGTCTTTCCGTGGTGGATGTGCGCGCTTGTGCAGATGTTTCTGATGTTATCCGGCCTGCTCATGGCCTTCCTCATCCTGTCAATCATTTTTTCTCCCATTTTTAATTAAACCTCTCAATGATTATTAATTTGTCAATTTGCACTTTGATTACTGCCAGTCAACCTCTGTTTTTGTCATTGTCTTTTTGACAGCCGAATAAATCAGATGTGAAATCTCATGCGGCCTGAACCAGAGCTTTATCTCCCTTTCAGCATTCTCTTCAGAGTCAGATGCATGCACAACATTCTCAAACACACCTGTCTTTGTGTGTATCCTGCCGTATCTGCCCCTTATGCTTGTTGGCGATGCTTTTTCAGGATTAGTCTCTCCTGTAACCTCCCTTATTTTCTTTATCGCATCTTCGCCTTCATACACCAAAGCAAGCACGCGCTTTGTATGGTATTCGCCCATCATGTACTTGAGCACAGCTTCGTATATTGCTTCCCCTTTCTCCTGCTTCAGCTTATGGTAATGCTTCTCAGCAAGCTCCCTGTCAACATGCACTATCTTTGCGCCAACAATCCAGAGCTTTGTCTCTGAAAGTGTAGTCAGTATATTACCAGTCAAAGATTTAACAAGCCCGTCTGGCTTTATTATTACAAGGCATTGCTGAAGCTTTTTTTCAGGGGCATACTTTTCCTCATCAGGCGCGCTTTCACTCATTTAATTACCCTTCTTATAAAACTTAGTCCACTTTGTTCTGAGCGGCTTTCTCCCAAGCTTGTTCATGTTCTTTTCACATTTCATTGAACAAAAATAAAAAATCTTGCCGTCTTTCTTGACGTACATCTTTCCAGTGCCCCTGGGCATCTCGTTTCCGCAAAAGCTGCATATGACCATTTTAAGCACCTGTTCCTCGTCCTTTTCTTGTCATTGGCCTTGCCTCGATTTCAGTCTCTCTAAGCATAAGTATATCACCAAGCTTTACAGGACCTTTGACGTTTCTTCTCATTACTTTTTCTTGGTCTCTGCCTTCAAGGATTTTGCATCTTACCTGGACAGCTTCTCCCCTTGAGCCTGTCCTTCCTATTATCTCCTCAACTGCAGCAGGAGCTGCCCTTGAAAAAACTACAGCAGCCTTAGCCCTTTCCTCCACTGCAGGAGCAGCTGGCTTTTGCATAACTTTTTCGTCTGCCATTCTACTTTACCTTCTCGTAGATTTCTTTGAGCAGTGCTTTTCCTTCGCCTTCGCTAACTATCGCAACGCTTGCAGTCGGAACATCGATTCCGGCAGCAGCACCAAGCTCTTCCTTTGATGCTATCTGTATGCACGGAATTCCTTTCTCTTTTGCAAGAAGAGGTATGTGCATAACTATTTCAGCAGGGCTTGCGTCCTTTGCATATACTATTAATTTAGCAGTCCCTCTCTCAAGAGCTTTTGTAACTTCATTCGTGCCTTTCTTGATTTTTCCAGTGGCTTTTGCAATCTCTACAGCCTGCATAGCCAGATCAACTATTTCGTCAGCCATTTTTGTTTGCCTCCTATTTTATATCCTGTTTCCAATATTTTCATTTGAGGTCAAAAAATAAGAATAGTACCTCAGTCAAGCCTTTTGCGTCGATAGCCCTCAACGCACCAAGCTATCATCAATCATTGGTAATCTCTTGGAGAAGGGGGTTATATTTAAAGTTAACGGAAAAAGTCTGGAAAAGATTAAATACGCTCTCAATTTTCTTCAAGAGAGGTTTGCAATATATAATGCTCTTTACAAAAAATTTGGAAACCCGAACTGGTGGCCACAGTATAGGTTAATTTTATAAACATCAACTATTTTATTGCAATAACATGAAAAAAGAGAGTGTAATCAATTCCGTTTTGAGCGTTTCAATTCTTTCTGTTTTAATCTTGGCTGCAATCTTTTTCATAGACACAAAAAAGTGGGTTGGAATCGTGCTTATTGTTTTAGGATTCTTGCATCTTCTTGTTTTAAAAATTTTCAGAATGCAGATAAAATCTGTTTTGCCTGACATTATTTTTGGAGTAATTGACAATGGGTTTCTCGTCATCGGCGCCTTAATCGGAGCAGAATTTGCAGGCATTTTCGGCGCGATAGTTGGTGGGGCTGCGATGAATGCAATAACAGACGGATATGCAGGCATTTTCGAAGGATGGACAGCCGAACATCTAAGAAAATATAAAATTAAAGAGCGACGAACTGCACTGAGCACAGCAATAGGGAAAATGGCTGGGTGTTTCTTTGGCGCAGGGATTGTTTTGATTATTGCCTGGACTATTCTTTCGCTGTAAATTGCGCAAAATGAGTGAAATAAAACATCTTTTCAAAATTCTGCATAAAACTTTTGGAAACCAGAACTGGTGGCCAACAACTTTAGAAGGAGAGCTGCATCCTTCTTACCACGGCAAGAGGATTGATGACAGGCAGAGGTTCGAGATAATTGTTGGAGCAATCCTGACGCAGAACACTTCCTGGAAGAATGTAGAAAAGGCAATATTCAATCTTAACAAGGAAAAAGCATTGACAACTGAAAAGCTGAAAAACATAAGCCAAAAGCATCTTGCACAATTAATCAGGCCGTCTGGCTATTACAACCAGAAAGCAGAAAGACTGAAGATTGTTGCAGATTATTTCTCAAACAAAAAGATAGACGAGCTAAAGCAAACCAAGCAAAGAAAAGACATTGAAGAATTAAGAGAAGAACTGCTTTCAGTCAAAGGCATTGGCCCAGAGACAGCTGACTCAATTTTATTGTATGCATTTAACAAGCCAATCTTTGTGATTGACGCTTACACAAAAAGAATCTTCTCAAGAATAGGATTGTGCAAAGACAGATGCAGATATGAAGAGCTTCAGCAATTGTTCCACAACAGCCTGAAACCAAATCCAAAGCTCTTTAATGAATACCATGCATTGATAGTAGAATTGGCAAAGCAGCATTGTATGAAAAAGCCAGACTGCAACAAATGCCCAATAAGCAAGTTTTGCAAAAAGCTTATATAGTTTTACAATTTAAATAAACAAAAAGAGGGAATAATATGCTGACACAATCAATAATAACAATTGTAGCAATAATAATTCTTGCGTTGGTTGCGCTCAAGATAATGAAATCAGTCATGAAAGCTGTATTTGTCTTTACAGGGCTTTTGATTTTGGCAGGAGCTGTCTTCGGCTATGTATTATACCAAGACGTAAATGATTTCAGGCAGAATTTCCAGTCAAAGCCAAGCTTATACATTCTGGAAAAAGACAGCAAAGCAATTGCAGCAGTTGAAGGAATTATATCTGAAAAGAACATTCTTGTCAAAGAAGATAGATTCAGCGAAATCAAGACAGCTGCCCTGTCAAAAGATTATAAGAAGATTCTGGGAAATGACTACAGGATTTTCATCATGCAAGACACTGCATTTTACAAGACTGTAAATCTGACAATAGACGGCTCTGAGATTTCCACTGAAGAAGCAATAACTGCATTGAGCTCAGACATTCCTATCAACACATTCATAACATACTCTGGAAAAAAGACAACAAAAGAAAAAGTTATGGAAAATCTGAATGTAGATGATGAATCAGGATTCAGGAGCAAAGCATTCCTTGCATTGCTTGACTCAGCAGCAGGAGAAGACAGGACAGGATTCCTTGTTGCAGGGCTGAAAAACAAAAACATTGAAGTCTATCCAAACACAATACTGTTCAGCGTAGCTAAATCTTTGCCTGCAAATTTTCTGAATAGCTTCATAAAGGTGGGCTGATGACATTATTCGGATTGTTTGGCAAAAAAGATATGCTTGATAAGGATATCTCAGGGCTTGATATCGGCAAAGACAACCTTATGCAAAATGCTGAAAAAGAGCTAAGCCTTGAGCAGATGGAAATTGGCGAGGACATAGGCATGTCACAGCAGCAGATTATGGCTAAACCAGCTGACATGTTCAGTCCAAAAGGCATGACAGCCCCTCCTTCAGAAGCTGCATTAAGGCAGCAATATCAGCAAGCGCAGCAAACATATGACTACAGGCAGCAGCTTGAAACAATCTCTGCAAAGCTTGACACACTGAGAGCAATGATTGAAAACCTCAGCCAGCGCCTGCAGGTTATTGAAAGGATTGCAAAGGAGAGCAATTATTAGCAATATTTTGAAAGAGCAATTATTCATTGAAATCAAAATTGGAAAAGAAATATGAAAAAGAAAAATCCTTTGATAATCTTTCTTTTGGTTGCTGCGATTGTTGTGGTAGTTGACCAGCTGATGAAGCTCCTGATAACAAAACAGATTATACCTCTGAAGTTCACAACAAACACAGGAGCTGGATTCAGCATACTTCAGGGATGGAATATTGTTCTGATATGGATAGGGATTGCAGTCATCGGAACAATCCTTCTGTACTATTTCAAGATTGCAGAAGAAAAGCCGATTGCAAACATATCCTCTGCTTTGGTCTTAGGAGGAACAATAGGCAATCTGATTGACAGGATAAGCCTCGGCCATGTCATAGACTTCATTGACCTGAAGATCTGGCCCAGCTTCAACATAGCTGATTCTGCTATCACAATAGGCGCATTGCTTCTTATATACTATCTGATAAAAGAGAAGAAATAACGAAAATAAGATTCAGCCAGAATTCTGTTTATCTTTTTGCTTTCTTTTTCCTTGGCTTCTTT
>JAGVIO010000025.1 GCA_020056025.1 archaeon | reverse complement strand
ATTGACCTTGAGCTTGTCTTTGGAATCGTAAGCCCTGCTGCTGCAACAATAGGAACCAATATCATGGTTGTCCTGTTTCCAGGAACACCGCCTGAGCAGTGCTTGTCAATAACAATCTTTTTGTTCCATTTCAGCTGCCCGCCGTGCTTGACAGTTGACCTTGTCAATGCAAGTGTTTCAGAAATATCCATTCCCCTGCAGTAGCATGCGCCTGTGAAATATGCAAGCTCTATATCTGTAAGCTTTCCTTCAACAACATCCTTTATCACGTCATCAATCTCGTTCTCGTTCAGTTTAAAGCCGTCAAGCTTTTTCTTTATCGCATAAACAGATTTTGGCTTTTCCTGGAGATCAATATCAACTTTATCATTATGCTTTGCATGTATCTTTGCAAGCACTTCCTCAAACAGGCCTATCCTTCCAGGAGGCACTGCTTTGCTGCTTTCTGCAATGTCAACAATTGCTGTTGTCTTTTTGCTGTTTTTCTTTACAATAATCCTGTCTTCTGGGTAAAGGTCAAGCTTTCTCGCATCATCCTCATTAAGGATTGCGATCAGCACACCGCCTGTAGAAATATCCATGTCTTTGACTTTAAGTTTCATATAAACACTCTTTTAGCTTGTTTTATACATCTTGATGAAAGTGAACAGCAATGCAAGTATCAGCGGGCCTGTTATTATTCCGATAAAGCCGAAAAGGCTTAACCCTCCCAATACCCCAAGCAGGACAATCACAGGATGGATCTTTGCCTGGTCTCCTATTATCTTTGGCTTGAGGAAAGTGTCTATTGACGATACAATCAGCCCTGCAGCAAGCAGGCCGACTGCAGCAAAAACATTGCCATGCAAGAATTGGAACAAAACAGCTGGAATCCAGATGATAGATGCGCCGATTGCAGGAATGAAAGCAACTACTGCAACAATCAGCCCTAATAATATCGGCGAAGAAATGCCGAATATCTTTAATGCCAGCGCCATTATTATGCCCTGAATCAGAGCCATCAGGAAGAATCCATAGATAATTGCCCTTGTCACTTCATTCATTTGATGGTATACTTCCCTGCTGTGCTTTTTTCCTATGGGAATTTCTTCTTCAACCTTTCTGATAAATGCCTTGCCATCCTTTAGCAGGAAGAATGTTATGAAAAATGTTATGAAGACAAGTATTATCTTTTTAGGCAGGCTTACAAGGAAATTGATTGTCCAGTCTGTTATATTTGAGGTTATGCTCTTGACGCTTTCAGTTATATAGTATTTGACATCCTTTCTTGCCAAAAAGCTGTTGACATTATTTATGATTGTGCATGAAAATCCGCTCTCGCATTCTCCTCCGTTTGCTTCAGACAATGTCTGCTTCAGCATGATAAAAGCAACATCAGCTTCCTGCGACAATTGAAATACCACAAATCCAATCGCAGCAGTGGAAATGATGACTATAAGGATTGAGGCTACTGCAGCAGAAACATTCCTGTTGGGTATCTTTTTGTTAACCCATCTGTAGAATGGGTAGAACAGGTATGCAAGCAGAAAGCTTGTCAGGATTGCAGTAAGATAAGGCTCAAGAAGCATATATGCCAGCACAAGGCTGATTATCACAAGCGCAAACAGAAAATATTTTTTAGTTTCTTTTTTTGATGCGATGCATAATCACCTAATGTAATGTTTTGTAGAGCAGCAGGGTTTATAAATCTTATTGAAGAAGTTACAGGTCAGAAAAATAAGTGGGCCTGCCCGGACATTCAGAAAAACTGCGTTTTTCTGGGTTTAAAACACAGTTTTAAATTTGAACCGGGGACCTTCTCCACGTCAAAGAGACGTCATAGCCGCTAGACCACAAGCCCATCTGTTCTTTAGTTTAGCCAAATATTTATAAATGTTTCTTATATAATCTTGTTATGCTTAGGGAAAAGGATGTGATACAGCAGTCAGAAAAGCTTGTGAATTCTCCTGGTAAGGACAGGCTTACAGATGACTTCTTCAATCTTCTTTTCATGCTAGGCTATGCAAAAGGAAAAAAGAAAAAAGAGCTTGTCTCAAAAGCAAAGAAGATTGCAGATAAAATCCCTGAATACAGAGGATGGCCTGATAACAAACAAAAATTCTGGAATGCAGAATCCTTTGGATGGGAGCAGAGGATAGACCCTGAAATAAGGGAACTGATAAAAAAAGAGATCAATATGTTTCTGAAAGGGAAATGCATTGAGCTTGGCTCTGGAAGCTGCCCTTATGTCAATAAATCTGTGATTGTTGATTTCTCAAAGAACATGCTTGACAATGCTCCGAAATCCCACAAAAAGATTTTGCATGACTTAAACAAAAAGCTGCCTTTCAGAGACTGTTCGTTTGATTCTGTATCAGCCTCTTTCATAATCGATTACCTTGACAATACTTCTGCATTCTTTTCAGAGATAAACAGGATTCTGAAGCCAAAAGGAAGACTGATGATAGTCCAGGCAGGCACTCCAATAACATCTTATTACGGAAAACATGAAAAAAAGTTCTGGAAAGCAAAAGAGATTCTGAAGCTGCTTGATAAAAAAAAGTTTAATGCCAAATCAAGTTTGTTTAAAATTGGCAGTAAAGAGATTGTTCTTATTGAAGCAGAAAAGAAATCTTTTTAAACCTGGTTGATTGAGTTCAGATATCCTTCATGTGGGAGTAGCAAAGCTCGGCCAAATGCGCAGGACTTAAGCTGAAAAGCAGAAATCCTGTGACTTAGTGTCTTCGAGGGTTCAAATCCCTTCTCCCACATTTTTTCTTAAACTTTTTAAATCAATCAATAACTATGGGCTGCATGGAAGACAAAAAGCTTGAAGGGATTGTGCAGGGTTGCACTTATCACAGGATGTCGTCTTTGGCATTCAAAATTGGAGAGAATAATTATTTCATTGATTCAACAGAATTTCCTTCTGTGCCTCTTGTCAATGGAGCTTTTGTAAAAGGCACTGCTTTGGGCGGATACAAGATTCCAAAAAATACTTTCAGAGTAAAGGAAATGGATGTCTTTGACAAAAAAGACGGAACACTTCTTTATTCACTGAAGAAATAGTTTACTTCCCAAACCTTCTGTCTCTGCTGCCATATTCTTCTATGCACTTTGCCAGATCTTCTTTCTCAAACTCAGGCCAGAATTTGTCTAAAAAGAACAGTTCAGAATAAGCAGACTGCCATAACAAGAATCCGCTCAATCTCCTCTCTCCGCTTGTCCTTATTATCATCTCAGGCTGGCTTGACATATACGCATACCTGTCAATCATGAATTCGTCAATGTCTTCTGGCTTAAGGCTTCCTGCTTTGATGTCTTTTGCCATCTTTGACATCGCATCAACAAGCTCTTCCCTTCCGCCGTATGCCATTGCGAAATTTATAATGAAATTATTATTGTCTTTTGTCTTTTCCATCAAATTAAGCATCTTTTCCTGGATGTCTTTTGAGAACAGATGCAGCCTTCCTATGAAGTTAATCTTTATCTTGTCTCTGTCCAATCTCCCATCATTCATCAGCTTGTCAAACTCTTTCCTGAAAAGATCCATCAGATAATTAAACTCTTCTTTTGGCCTTGAAAAATTCTGCACTGAGAAAGTGTATAATGTTATCTCCTTAACTCCTAGCTCTTTTGCCCAGTCAAAAACCTTTTCTAATTTCTGTGCTCCGAATTCATGCCCTTTCCACGGCTGGAGCAGAAGCCTTTTCGCAAATCTCCTGTTTCCGTCAAGGATTATTCCTATATGGTTTGGAATTGCCATTTTGTTAGATTTTGCTTAGGCTCTAAATAAATCTTTGCATTTTGTTTGACTTAAAAATGTAATTGACTGCCTAAGAATAGTATTATGATTTTTTTGTCACAACCGCTGCTCTTTTCGTGCAAAAGCTCAAAAAACTATTGTACAAGAACGTAATTAGTTCACACTTTAAATAATACCT
>JAGVIO010000047.1 GCA_020056025.1 archaeon | reverse complement strand
GAGAATATAAATGCCATTTAACCAGCCTTTAGACTTATGGAACATCCTAGTAGGAACATTATCTGGAAGCCAGGTTATATTTTTAGCTCTTGCTCTGATAACTATTGCAATACTTGCTGCAAAGTTCAAAATGAATAACTTTGGATTCTTGATCATGGTTGGATTGTTTGGAATATTTGTCGGAGTATGGATAACATGGTTCTACGCAGTGGTCATAATGGTTGCAGGATTAGCAATAGGATTTGTAATAGCCAAGATAATAAAACAATAAGGATATAAAAACTAAAAAGGATTTAAACTAAAATGGGATTGCTTCAAGACTGGATTAGAAAACGAAAAGAAAAGAAAGAACGAGAGACAGAGATGGAGCAGGAACTGACTGCTCGTCATAATATTGAGCAGAAGAAACTGTCTTCTGATGAAAGAGAACTAAACAGCTATGTTGAGGAGGATAGAAAGAAGGGTATTAAAACAATGCTGGATAAATATAGAAAGAGAAAAATGAATGATTTTTGGCACCGAGATGTCATCAGCCAGAAGAATTTATTTCATAAGGAAAAATCAATCCTAAAACAAAAAGACATAATCAAACAGAAAAACTTATTTTGCAAATGAAAATCAATTTAAAAGAAAAGATGAAGGCAAAAGACATCATTCGGAAAGCCAAAAGGCCTTCTGTGATTGTAAAAGAATTTGAG
This sequence comes from archaeon, assembly GCA_020056025.1. Taxonomy (GTDB): domain Archaea; phylum Nanobdellota; class Nanobdellia; order Woesearchaeales; family WJKL01; genus JAGVIO01. Next base: position 1,982 of record JAGVIO010000047.1, on the reverse strand, counting down.
CCTGCAAAATACAAAGCGATATTTTTCAAACATTAACTTCATATTCGAGGAGGGTAGAATAAATTATAATGAATAACAAAGGCCAAATAGGCATATTAATCATGACAGCAGTAGCACTGATTGTCGGATTAGTAATTCTTACAGACGTGATTTCTGACAACACTGCATCCATGACAACAAGAATGAATGTTGTTAACGCATCAATAACTACAACTGCAGGATCAACAACGACACTTAATGGAAAGGTAATTGACCAGTTTATAGCAATTAACGATTCATCTGGTGCAACAATTCCTGCAAGCAACTATACAGTAACAAACAATGTGATTTTGAGTGATGGAACTTTAGGAGCAACAGTGCTTTGGAAAACTGGATGGTTACTACAGCCGAAGGCAAATATATCTTACAGATATGAACCTCTGGGATATGTAGCAGATACTGGCTCTCAAGCCATAGTAGGTTTGATAGTATTGTTCTGTGCAGTAGCTTTAGTTGTCGTCGCAGTCAGTCCAATTTTAAGAAGCTGGATTGTTGAGAAGATGTCGGCATAATAAAATGTCAACAGCTAAATCAATCTTGGGAACTGTCCCAGTGATGCAATCACTAGCAGTGGCTAGCGAGGCATATGGGATGGTTTCTAAGAAGAAGAAAAAGAAGAAGCTATTGAAAAGCACCATAAATATATTTGCAGGAGCAGCAATGACGCAAGCAACAGCTCAAATAATAGGAGATATGCCTTAATGCCAATATCAAAGAGATTTAGAAAGCTTTTGCGAGCAACGCAGAGGACCTATGGAAAAGACAAAGGAACTAAAATAGCTTATGGGATTGCTTGGAAAAAGAAGTGGAAGATATGAAACTAGTCATTAAAGCCAACAAAAGATATGGGACATGGTTAGCTCGTCATCTCCAAAAAGAGCATAGAAAGACCAAAGGCAAGATTAAGATAATTAAATAGTTTTCTCCAATCGCATATTTCTACATCACCAATAGATGCACACTGTAATCACTTTCTAGTTATACTTCAAGAACGTTAAATTTAAATACTTTTTCTTATTCTATTTTTTGTAAAAGGAGGATTTTTAAAATGGCAAAAATACTTAAAATAAAAGTAGGCGATGTTTTCATCAATGGCCAAAGCTATCCAGTCATGCAGACTGCATGGGAAAAGCAAAGCAAAAATGGAGACACATATTATGAGATCAGAGAACCAATCTTTATCCAGGAATTAAAAAGAAAAGAGATTGTAACTGCTGATGAGATTGTAGTTGAAAAAATCAAAGACGCATAGTCCTTTTAGTAGGATGGCTGGGAGGTTTGGCACACTAAAAACATTTTTTTCTTCAAGAAAATGCCGATGCCTCTTTTTCCCTCCCAGTCTTCATTATTAAATAGTATCAAAATATCATAAAAGTTTATAAAGAAATAAGATATAGAAAAACATGCCATAGGGCAAGAGAGGAATGAATGACCGACTACAAAGAATTAATTAATAAAAGAGTAAAGATATATTTAAAAAAAGAGAATATAATATTTTCTGGCAGAGTTCTTTCTGTTGGTGATACTTATCTAAAAATTTATGATAAATTTGAAAAAATGGTTTATATTCCACTAGATAATATAAGTTCTATCGAGGAGGAAAAATGACTGTTGATGACGTTAATAATTGGATTAATAAAAAACAGAACTTGACTGAAGAAGAACGAAAAAAACAACTTGAAATTTCTAAAGAAGAACTTAAAGAAATGTTTAAAGAAGATATAGACAAAGAAAAAGAACATCTTTTTGAGGGTTTTAATCATCTGACAAATTTCTATGAAATATCTAAAGAATTTATTAAAGAACATCCAGTTTATTATGATGAAGGGAAAAACTGGTGGGTATGGGATTTGTATAAGAAATGTTATCGACTTGTGGATGAAACAGATATTCTCAATGGAATTGATGGAATGACTAAAAATCCATCTGTGAGTTCAAAAATT
>JAGVIO010000095.1 GCA_020056025.1 archaeon | reverse complement strand
GCGCGCAGCTATGTTTTCTTTTAAAACACTTAGAACATATGAATTTTTTGCGACCTTTCAACTGCGGGTTTCGCTTGTTAGCTCAACCCGCGAGTATTCTCGGTCGCACGAAAAATAAATGAAGATTCCTGCCCTGCTTCTGCTTTTTCTTCAGTTAAAGGGCAGCTGTTAGAAATTATTAGCTCGCCATTAAAACAATCGTAAGAGAAATGTTGGCGAGGATGATGTTAAGGCCAATGTTATATTCTAGCCAGAATCCCTGTATCTTGTCCCTTCATTAAGTATACCTTCAATCCCATCCAGAATCTGCTTTGAGTCTTTGCCTTCTGCCTTGAAACTGAGTGAGTGCCCTGTCATTGCTCCTATCCCAAGAAGGTTGACCATGCTCTTTGCATCCAAATAATGTCTTGTATGAGGGTGATAGACAGATATTTCATTATTTTTATATCTACTTGCAAATTCAGAAAGCTTTACAACAGTAACACAACTCAACCCATATTCAGTGTGGATTATTATGTCTCTTTCTTCAGATTCTGGCATGCTGTAAGACAGCTATAGCTGCTGTTTAAAAAGTTTTATATTATAAAAATAAAACATTCATCCGACATAGCTCAGCCTTTTCTTCTTTGATTCTTCAGAGGCAACTTCGCTCTTCACCATTATGTCCTTTAATTTTGCCTCGAATTTCTGAGCCTGCTCAAGCAATGGCTTTGTCTCTACTTTAAGGCCAAGATAGCTGTCAAGCACTTCAATTATCTTTGCAGCTGCTTTTGAGTCAGGCAATTGCGAATGTGTTTCTGAAAATATTGTTATGACAGGCATTGTTTTCTCTGCTTTCAGCAAAAGAATTCCAGTCGGCCCCATTATTATGCCTTCTTTCAAAGGCTTTGCCCCTGATTTTTTCAATTGCTCTGCTTTTTTTGCATTTGACGAGTAAAAGAAAGCTTCTGTCTTTGCTGTCGGCTCTGTGCTGCCGATGCCTTCCAGGCTTATTATTTCTTTTGCCTTCAGGTCTTTTGCCATGTTGACAACAGCGTCTGTCACTTTCCATTCCATGCCCTGGATTGCTGTTATGCCGTGGACAATCACAATATTATATTCCTGGTTGTAGAATATACCAATCGGCTCAACAACCTTGCCTTCATGGATTGCAACCATTGCAGGAAGATCATCCAGCCAGATCTTGCCAATCTGCTCTGTCTTAAGATGGTCTATAAGGAATTCTGTTGCGATTGTGCCTACCAGCCCAAACCCCGGAAAGCCCTGGATTATTGTCGGATTCTTTGGTTTTTTCTCAAGAATGATGTCCATTGTGTCTACCTCTTTTTTATTTATATTCTCTTTTAATACGTATTGCCTTTTGCTTTATGTTTTTGATTTATGCTGCTTTTTGATTTTGATATAAATTATATAACAAACATCCTATTTAAAGGTTTTGGAATTGGCTACCTCAGCCTTATCCTTATCTCTTTTCCAATCAGCTCATGCGGCTGGATTGTTTTTTTCAGCAGGCTTCTCAGTGCGTGTATCTTCTGCTCTATATGTATCATCTGCGGCTGGGTGTTTTCCTTTTTCATCAGCTCTGCTCTTTCTTTCTCAAGCTTATGGAGCTGCTGCTCGATGTTTTTGTTATGCTTTCCGTGAATCTTCTCAAGCAGTTCTCTCTTGAATTCAGTGTCAAAAATATTCTGCTCCAAAGAAACCCAGCCAGAGCTGTTCCTTGAACGGGCATGCAGCCAGACATATCCCTGCTGCTCCCTTGCTGATGTAACCCTGCCTTTTAATTCTGCCATATTGTTATGAAACAAATACTATTATTTAAAGGTTTGCTGACAAATTTTATAAACAGCACAGGATTTGCCAATATTATGAAACTTGATGATATCAAAGACAGGATTCCCCAGCCATTGTACAATTCATTGCTTCCTGATATTGAGGAATTCAGGCCAGCCCAGGTAAAGTCAATAAATGCAGGATTGCTCGAGAAAAAAAATCTTCTGGTCTGCACTCCGACTGCTTCTGGAAAAACACTGATTGCAGAGCTTGCAATGGTAAAGAATATTCTTGAAAACAAAGGAAAAGCAATCTACATTGTTCCGCTGAAAGCTTTGGCAAACGAGAAATTCAAGGATTTCAAGAAAAGATACAGTTCATACTTGAAGATTGCATTGTCCATAGGAGACCTTGACAGCACTGATAATTACCTCAGCGGATATGATCTTGTTGTATGCACAGCAGAAAAGCTTGACTCTCTGATCAGGCACAAGGCAGAATGGCTTTCAAAAGTTGCAACAGTTGTTGTTGATGAGATCCATCTGCTTAATGACCCCCACAGAGGGCCTACATTGGAAATCCTGATTACAATGCTGAAAGACATTCTTCCAAATCTGCAGCTGATTGCTCTTTCTGCAACAATAGGAAATCCAAAAGACCTTGCCAAATGGCTGAATGCGAATCTGGTTATAGACAGCTGGAGGCCTGTTGAGCTTCACAAAGGCATCTGCTACAAGAATGAAGTTGAGTTTGAATAAAAAATTGAAATTAAGCTTAAATTAGAAATTAAAAAAAAGAAAAATATTAAGCAGGCTTAAAGGCTAGCTAATGCTGCTCCAAAGATTGCTCCGAAGAACATCCAGAATATATTGTATATTCCTGAGAATACCAGCCCAACTATACTGATAATTAGTCCGGCTGTAGCTATGCCGTTTGGAGCAAGTTTCTTTTGCTTAATAGCCAAGATAAGGCCAACTATTCCTGATGCCAATCCTAATATCGGAACCCAGCAAAAAACAACGCTTACTATTCCCAATACCAGGCTCGTAACTCCCATTGCATTTGATTTTTCTGCCATATAATCACCCTCTTGTTTGTTTTGTTATATTTATTTATAAATTTTCTTAAAATTTAAGGTATTTGTCTGCGAATTCTCCGATCAGAGGAACAGGCTTCTCCTTGCCCTGCGCAGCATATACTATGCCGAATACCCATAATACAGTCAATGCCAATCCAAACAGCCTGGACAGTGTATAGAATATCGGAATCATGATGAAAAACAGCATCATAGATACAAATGAAAATGCAAGTGACAATGCAATCCCAATGACAAACATATTGATTGCCTGCTTTACATGATACTTCACAAAACTGCTCTTTTTTATTTTTTCGTCAACAAAATACCATATTATCCCTATCAAAAAATAGCTTAATATTGCGACTGTTTTTTCCTGGTCTTTGTTCTCAGACATAAATTCACCCTAAATCATCTTTCTGACGTGTGTCAATAATCCGGCAACCAGCCCGATTATTGGGCCTACAAACATGCCTGGAATCATTGCAATAATGCTTAATATTATCAATAATCTTGAGCCAAGCCTGAATGTATGCTCTCGCTTAAGCAGAATAGACGCATATACCATTGCAATTCCTGAGAATAATCCCCAGATGCCGAACATGATAAATGCAAAATTGAGCTTGCTCCAGCTTGAAAATATTATCACTGCAATAAGGATTGTCAGTATTCCGCCGACTGCGCCCAATACAACAGGAATCCTGCTGTGTGCAACAGAAACCTTTACCTTATGCGGCTTTGGAATAATGTTTTTGACCCTGTCAACCATAATCATACACCTCTTTAAAGACATTAAAATAAAAACAGGTATATAAGTGTTTCGCTACGGAAGAAACTGGCGGATTATATGTGAATAACTATAGCAGATGTGCAAAAACAAACCTCTTATCTCGTCTGCTGCGCTGGGCTCACTTGATTTAGTATATCTTAAAAATATCTCCTTCAGCCTTTCAATCCTCGGCGTTACTATGCCAATGTCTGCTTCATCGTAATTATTTTCATCAAGAAGGACAGTTGCAAGATAATGCCCGTCATGCCTTTTCAGCACAGCAGCAGGTATGTTCTGATGCATGACTCTTTCAAGCCCTGCAAAGGCATTATCCTCATCTGAATTAAGGGGAATGTCAAGCCTGATCCTGTAAATATCCCTGTTCTTTTCCGAATCTGGAGCAGGAACTATCTTTGCCGAAAGAAGTTCGTCAGACTGAAGAGCTTTTACAATATCGCCGATGTTTGACGAAACCTTTACCTCAAACATTTTCTCACTCAAAACCCAGGTTTCTCATTATCTCTTCTGCATCAAACTCCTTCAGATCATCATAACCCTGGCCTGTGCCAAGATAAATTATTGGTTTGCCTGTCACATAGCTTACTGAGACAGCTGCTCCGCCTTTTTCGTCAATGTCTGCTTTGCTTAAGATTATACCATCAATGCCGATTGCTTCATTGAATGCTTTTGCCTGCTCTGTGCAGTCATTGCCAGTTATACTTTCTCCTACAAATATTTTGAAGTCTGGCTTTGCTACACGAATTATCTTTTCCATCTCGTCCATGAGATTCTCGTTTGAGTGCATTCGTCCAGCTGTGTCTATTAGAACAACATCAACGCCTTTTGCTTTTGCATGGGCAATTGCATCAAATGCGACAGCAGCCGGATCGCTTCCGTAATCATGCCTTATCATCTTCACTCCAAGTTTGTCTGCATGGACCTGCAGCTGGTCAATTGCAGCTGCCCTGAATGTGTCTGCTGCTGCCATGACAACTTTCAAATGATTTTTTTGGAACAGGTTTGCCATTTTAGCAATGCTTGTTGTTTTTCCAGAACCGTTAATGCCGACAAAACAGATTACAAACGGCTTTTTGTGCTTTGCTTTTTCTATCAAATTGATTTTTTCTGCCTTAAAGAGGCCTTCTATTGTCCCTTTCAATGATTCTGCAATTATATTTTCTATTTCTCCTCTCTTTAATGGAACAGCTACAAGCTTTTTCTTAAGGTCTGATTTTATCTTTTCAATCACTTCAACTGCCACATTGTTTTCCAATAAGCCAACTTCTAGCTCCCAGAACATATCGTCAAACTGCTTTTCGTCAATCTTCTTTGTGACAATCTTTTCCTTTAATCTTGCAAAGAATCCTTTTTTCTCTTCCCTTTCTTCCTGCTCAATTTTCTCTTCTGCTGTTGCCTTTTCGGGTTTTTTACCCTCAAGAATTTCCTCGACTTCTTCAATTTCTTTTGCTTCCTTGAGTATTTCTTCTGCTGTCTGCTCTTTAGCTTCCTTTAATTCTTCTTTAATTATCTTTATCTCTTCTTTGACCCTTTCTGCATGGTCAGAAACTTTTTCTTTAGGAACTTGCTTTATTTTTTCTGGTTTCTTCTCTTCTGTCTCTTTTTCTTCTTTCTTTTCAGATTTCTTTTCTTCTTTTGTTTTCTTTGCTTCAATTTTCTCTGGCTTTTTCTCTTCCTTGTGTTTTGGCTTTTCTTCTTTCTTGACTTCTTTGGAAAGCTCTTTGACTTCTTTCTTGACATGCTTGATGTCTTCCTTGATTTTTTCTTTCTTTTCTTTTATCTCTTCAATAACTTTCTCATCTGGCTTTTTTTGTTCAATCTCTTTAGTTTCTTCTTTCTCTGCTTCTTTGCCTGTGAATCTTTCTTTTAATTTTGCAAAAAAGCCTTTTTTCTCTGGCTCTTCAAGAACTTCTTTTTTTTCAACAATAACTTCTTTGATCTCTTCTTTGCCTTTTTCTTCAATCTCTTCAGTAAATCTAGAAACCGCGTTCTTTAGCTTTTCTTTTAAGAATTTGAACATTGGCTGATCACTTATTCAGGCCTTCTAGATCTTGCTGGAGCTCCTGAAGCCTTGCCGCATATGCTTCAAGCGCCATGCTAAGCTCTTTCTGATACTGCTCAACATCAAGTATCTGCTCGTCAAGCAGCTTTTTTGTGTCGTCAACTGACTTGTTGACTGCAACATTGCTGCCTACATTGACAATAAGGTCATCAGTGTTCTTGAGCTCTGCCTTAACGAATATGCCTGCTGTAACAGGAACTAAGATTTCTTTTCCTGCCCCTGCTTTGCTGATTTCAGCCAGAGCTTCTTTTGCGCTGTTTACTTCCTGCAATTGGGCAGCCACTTTCTGAATCTGCTTTTCTGCTGCCTGCATCTGCTGGGCAAGCGCCTGGAATTCCATGTATTTCTCCTGAATGTTCTTTTGCTTTTCGTCCATTTTAGCCTATAAAATTAACTTTGTCTTAAAAAGGTTTGGGTTTTGGAATGGGTTTGTCGTATCCTGTAATTATTTCCCTTCGATACCTTTAATTCATTTTTCATTTATTAAACCTCCGCTTTCATCTTCCTGATGAAAGCTT
>JAGVIO010000213.1 GCA_020056025.1 archaeon | reverse complement strand
CCGAAAGCAAGGACGATAATCTTTTTACTGCCTTTTGCTTTAAGAAATCCTCTTCGCCTACAAAAAGATAGCAAGAAGCCATATCTTCCTTTTCAAGTTTCTCTTCAAGTTGATTGTATGTTATTATCATATATTCATAATCAAAATATGTTTTAATTTTATCTGCACAGTTCTCTATAATTACAATAATTGCATATCTTTGTGTTTGTGGTTTTTGTAAACCTTTCTTTATCTTCCGGGATGTTTTCTTCTATGTTGCTGCATACAGAATACATCTCTTCTGTCTCTTCTTTGATATGAATTGCAAAATCCTGGATGTCATATTCATTGAAGTTCATCTTCATCTCTTCATAAGACGGCTGCAGATAGGCAATTATTGGGATTATTTTAACTGGGTCTTTTTCGAAATGATAAGCGGCCCAGGAGACATATCCCAATAATTGTTTTTTGTGCTTCTTCTCATCCCGCTTTCCTGTCTTCCAGTCGATTATATAAATATCATCATCGCAAGGGAAAAGAAAATCAACCTTACAATATGCCTTCATTTCATCAATTCTGGTCTCTCCATATCCTGAAGGCTCAATCAACCAGCTCTGTTTATTGGATATTACCTTTGTCGTTAGCCAATTACATCTGTCGCTATTTAGAAAATTACTCAAAGAGTTTTGTATTTTGGCGAACAATTCATCAATATCAATGTTACTGATTTCATCATAATAAACCTCCATAAATCTCTTTGCATGACAATATTCTTCGGTCTTTCGCCGGACATAGTCAAAGAACCGTCCTGTATCTATTTTCCCCTCTGATTTCAATAGGCGATCCAGGAAAACCTTAATAACATCATGGGTAACATTGCCTATTTCCAAAGGAATCGAAGTCAATTTCTTCAATTCATCGATCTTCTGCCTTGAATAAAGAGGATCATGTTTTCCATAATAGTTATAATAATACTGCCTCCTGCACAGCAGAAACATATCATACCTACTTGTTGACCATCCTAATATAGGTGTATATTCAAACTTTTTTATCACTGTTATTTTATTTACTGAGACTATATTTACCATAAAGCAGATGGGTTTGTCAAGGACCATTTTTCTCTTTTGATATTATTATGATTTTTATGTTCAGGCTTAAAATTTAATTTGAGATATCAAATGTGCAGGATGTATAATCTTTATTATGGAACTCAAACATTATACTCAAGAAACACGGAGTTTACCGAAAAAATATATGATAAAAGGTGGAATCCTTTAATAGAGGATTCACGGGTTTAAGTGATGGATTTCCTTGATTTCATCTCATCCTTGATCCCTGGAACCCTTGACCCCTTTTTTGCAATAGATTCCTTCACTAATGAAATCACTTCTCACAATCTCTGATCTATCTGTCTCTTTTCCTGTCCAAGGAAATAGGCTTGTGGCAGTGGATAATCTCTATTTAAGGATATTGCCAAAGAAAATCCTGGGACTTATAGGTGAGTCAGGATGCGGAAAGAGTACCCTGGCTCTTGCCATAATGAGGCTTCTTCCAAAAGGAACATCAATCTCAGGAGAGATTAAGTTTGAAGATAAGGATTTGCTTAGGCTTTCTTCTTCTGAAATGCGAAAGGTTAGAGGAGACAGAATCTCCATGATATTTCAAGAACCAAGAGCTTCACTTGACCCAGTATTTACCATAACAAGTCAGATAGAAGAGACTATACTTAGCCACAGAAAGGTTTCAAAACAAGAGGCAAGAAAGATCAGCTCTTCTCTCCTGGCGAAGGTAGGAATTGCCGGAAGAGAAAAGGCTTATGCCCACTCTTTATCAGGTGGAATGTGCCAGAGGGCTTTAATCGCTGCTGCTTTAGCCACAAATCCAAAGCTATTGATTGCTGATGAGCCCACAACAGCCCTTGATGTGACTATCCAGGCTCAAATCTTGTCTCTCCTTTCTGAGCTTTCTTGTCAACTTGAAATGAGCCTCTTGCTTATCACCCATGACCTTTCTATAATTGCTGCTGTGACAGATGATGTGGCAGTGATGTATGCTGGAGAGATTGTGGAATATGGAAGCCAGAAACAAGTCTTTGAGGGAGGCCATCCCTATACAAAGGCACTCATCTCATCCATCCCGAAACTTGGAAAAGGCAGGCTTTCTGGCATCCCTGGGGAAAGCCCTGACCCGCTTAATCTTCCTATGGGTTGCCGTTTTGCTCCTCGGT
>JAGVIO010000012.1 GCA_020056025.1 archaeon | reverse complement strand
GTGCTCTTCCGATCTTGAATTCAGACCAAATCAGTGCGCTAAAAGCTGAGCAGCTTGCTTTTGGCAATAATCTTGCTCTTGTTGGAGATCTTAGTTTAGTGAATTCAAAAAGCCTGAATGCTGCTCTGATACAAAAACATGGATTAAATCCTGAAATTAAGATTACAATCACAGGAGTAAATGGTGTAACTTATAAAGATGGCAAATTAATCAATCCAAAAATTCCAGGAGGATTTCCTCTTGATACTTTAAGAAATGACCTTACAATTCTTGGATTATCTGCTGTGGAATATGCAAGTACAGGCGTTAATGGCTTTGTAATACAAAGAAAAGATAATCCTCAGGTAATTACAGCAAAAAGCCAGGGTGCTATTAAAGGATTTTATATTGATCCTTCTGGAAAAACAATGGTTCAGACAGACAAGGGAGAAATTGAGCTTAGAAAAGGTGGTATTGAGGCATTAATTGATCAATATGGAAATGCAGTATTTTTGTCAGACAAAGGCACTTCTGTAGTATATAAGGGAATGTATTTTACTGCGCAAGGGTCAGAAAATGCCAAGACATCATTTACTTTTAATGATGCTGACGGAACTGTATCAATGACAGGGCCTGGAAATGTATTCAGAGGAAATGATAAAATAATTAATCAGCAAATAACAGGAGCAAATTATTATGGAACATTTTCATTTAAGTTTGGAAAAAATCCAGGAGATTTTTCTGTAAGTGCAGAACGTGCAAGAATCGTTATAGGCGAAGATCTTTATTCTGGAAAATTTAATGCAGACTACGAGAATGAGAATTTAATTAAATTCAGCCTTGACAAGGGATCTTATGCTCAGATAAGAGGCCATTACAGGATTACTAATGATGATGATTCTTCTAAAACTTATTACACTAATTGGAATAAAGAAAAATCTTCTGCCATCAGGCAAAGATGGAATGACGCTGCAATGCTTGAAGTGTATAATGAGGATGGCGCAAGGATTAAATCTATGAATGATGTGGAATTTAATCAATACAAGAGTTCAATAATCGCACCAAGGCAAAAAAGAATCGAGGAGATAAATAATCTTCTTAAATCAGATAAGTTAAGTGATGTTCAGAAAGAATCTCTCCAAAATGAAAAATCAAACCTAGATAAATTGATTAGTAATATCAAGTCAGGCAATCAGGAATCTGTATTAGTATATATAACTGTCAATAGGGATGCTTTGCAAATATTGCATGAAACTACATTCGGGGATAATAAAAACATCGGGTTTATAGAGTTTGATATAAATGATAAATCATTATATCTTCCTGGAGCAATGAATACTGATCTTGCTCCGCAAAGGATGGTTGTTCTTGCAGGCGCTTCTTCTTACGGAATTAAGGGCGGAAGTGACGGAAGCCTTGGCGATAAGTTTGGTTTTAGCGCAAAAGAAAATTCCTATGCTATTTATAGCCCCCCTGCAATATCTCCTGATTCTGGAGAAGCAGGAAAATCTGAAAAAAGAGGAGTGATATATCTTCAGGCAGCAGTTTCTGGCAAAGATATGGCTGTTGGAAGCACATGGGCAAAGACTGACCAAGGGCTTATTGAGATCAATAGTGGAATCAAAGATGGAAAGAGTTATCTGAAAATTTTAAGGGATAGTGTGATTGTTGATAAATCTGTAAAAGATGCTGGATTAATTGTCGTGGGGCCTGTCTCAAAAGAGCTTTCAACTGCAATGGTTAGGCTAGACAGGGATGGAATACATGCAATATCCAGCCTTATCGGAACTGCAAATAGCGATGTCACAACAGATGCTTCAAAAATAAAATCCATTACTGACAATTATAAGCTTACCCGCAAGAAGCTTGAAGGTGTGATCGCTGCTTTTGGAATCAAAACTGAAATTAAGCTAGAAGAGATGTTTGCAGAAACAATTGATGTAGAAACTATTCGAAAATTAGTTGGCGCACAAGGATATAATGATGGGCAGATTAACAAAGTGATGGCAATCAGCGCATTGCAGTATCAAGGCAAAAATGAGCAGGCTTTGGAAGAATTAAATAAGATAACTGATTCTAAGCTTTTGGACTATAAGAATCGGCGTAAGATAGAGATTCTTGATGCACTTGGCAAAAAAGATGATGCATCTGCAATTTTGAAAAGCCTTATTTCTCAAAATCCAAATGATATTAATCTTCAGATTTTGCAAGCGCAAAGGACCTTAAGAGACAATCCTAGCGATACTGTTGCAAGAACTGCCCTTAAAGATCTTAAAAAGAGCGATTCAAGACTCGCAGATACAGTTGATGCTATCCTAAATAATGCAGATAAAGCAATTGAAAGCCAGAATGTAAATAAACAGATTGCTAGTTTACAGGGTGATGCAAAGATAAATTATCTTAAAGGAATTGTTGCTAAATATCCTCAATTTTATTCTACGCTTGCAGACCTTTATGCTGCAAAAAAAGATTATGTTAATGCTGATCTCTATTCAAGGCGTGCGAGCGATGAATTCACGAGAAATGCACAAGACAATGAATTTGATTCAAAGAAGATGGGATTCAGCACAATCTTTGATTTCACTGACAAGGCAATTGAAGTAAACCAGCGTGTTGTCCAATACAGCTATGCCAACAAGGATTATTCACAGACAGAAGCTTCTGCAAATACGGTTTTGGCAATAGACAAGACTAATTTTGATGCGCAAAGATATCTCAGCAGCGCATATGTGAATACCCAGCAATTCTCAAAGAATGCTGCTGCATGGGAAACTTTCCAGAGCAATTTAGCAAAAGGGACAAGCGCCTATAACGATGCCTCAATTGAGCTTATGGGCGCATGCGGGTTGAACAAGGATTATTCCAAAGCAAGAGAAACTTATAATAATGCTCTTAAACAATTACCTGGGAATAAACAAGAGCTGTTAAAACAGGCATTTTCAGATGTTCTGTACCGAGCTTCAATAGATGAATTATCTAAATTGAAAGATGCCACAATTAGCGAGAATGACAAAAATAAAGCAAAGGAAGCTGCAATAAACAACTTAAAAGAAGCATTATTGGTCAATAATAAGAATTCCTTTGCTAAGGAGACATTGATGGAGACTGCAAGGGCAGATTCTGATAGCGCTGATAAAAAATCTTTGGCGACTGCCCTCGGAATTCTAGATGCAATCTCATCTACAGTAGGAAGCGATGTTAACATTGAAATGCAGAGATACAATCTTCTAAATGCATTAGGCCGCAAAGAAGATGCAATGAAGCTTAAGGAATCATTGAAAGATAGCATAGCCTCCTTAAAAGATACCCTTCAAGAAGAGGATTCTGCTAGTGAAGAATGGAAGAATGCAAGAGAATTGATTTCATCAATTGCTGCTGAGAATAGCAGGATAGCAGACAAATTATTTGCAAAAGAAACAGGAATATTAATCAAAGACGCATTAATGCGGTCAAAGGATAAAGCTCCTCTTTCTTCAACAGAATATTTTACACTGGTTAAGCTTCTTGGCGATTTAGGTGACAAGGAATTAAATAGTGTTAGGATTGAAGCAATAAATTCTATTGAGAGCGGAAAGGAAAAACTTAGTCTGCAGATGCAATATCAGCTTGCTTTGCTGAAAATGGATGCAAAGCAAAATCCTACTGCCGTATTTAATTCCATTATAGCTGCAACTCCTAGTTCTGACTCTGAAAAGATTATTCAAAGCACTGCTAAAAGTTATTTAGGCATTTATAGTGCTGGCCAGGATATAATTCAAGGAGTCAATGCAAAATTAGAGAAATACAAGCTTTCAGGTTATGTTTCTTTAACTGGCTCTAATATCGAAACAGTAAATGCTATAAAAAAGCTTAGTGATTCTGAAGTTAAAGGTATTGCTGAAACTTTTGGCTTGAAGATACGTCCGCCTTCGGATGATGATCTTTACAATTATCTTAATGAATTGAGGAATAATCCAGCCAATACTGTTCAACCAGTTAGGGAATTAAATAAAATCATGCAGGTTACCATAAATGGCAAAGTTTACAGTGATAAGGAATTTGGTGAAATGTATTCCCAAGCTAAATTGAGAATTGCGGTTCAAGATTTAGTTCAAGCAAGTGTTAAAAATGAAGTTGAGGCTGCAATAAGCAACCAGGTTGCAGAACAACTTAAGAACCCAACAGGCAAAGAATTGTTTCCGTTAAGCAGCATTATTGGCAATAGAGAGTATTATAATGAGAAAAAAGTTGCTTATGGCCCTCAAACTGACAATTATGCCGAAGATAAGGCAAGATCAGAATATAGTGAACATATTTTTGCCTTAGCATTAAACAAGCTTAATCCTGAAGAAAGAAAAGCATTTGCAAATAATCTTGAAAAACAATTAGGAGAAAGGTCTCGTGCAGATTCGTCTGCAGTAAAATTAGTAGACAGCTTGAAATCATTTGTAAATGACCCTGAATATTTTGCTAAGAATGAAGCGCGGCTTAAAATTATTGCAGCTGATCTTGACAAGAGCGCAACAAGAATTGACGATTTTAAGAAAAAAGGAAATACAGAAAATGCCAATGCAGTTACAGCCTATCGTGAACGTCTGCTTTCTGAACAAAAAGGACTGATACAGGAAAATATTATTTTTGGCCAGATTGCACAAAAGCCAGGAGAAAGCTCATCTTTATCAAAGGAGCAGATAGATTATGCAAATCTCCAGTTGATGCTTTCACAGCAAATTTCAAATAATCTCCTTCCAAAAAAAGAAGAGCCTGGATTTTGGTCAAAAACTATCGATAGAACAATTAGCCCAGTTTATACTCCTAGACCAACTTACGCAGATACTTATTATTTTGGGGACCAGAAACAGAATTTCCTTCAAAAATCTGAAGAATATGTTGATACAGGGATTGTTGGGCTTTCCGATGAACAAAAGCTTGAAAAGATAAACAAAAAAATGGATGAGGTGCAAAAGGAATATTCTTCTTCTGCATCCAGCACTAGCGCTTTGCCTCAAATTTTGCTTGACAATCTTAAGATAAGGCAAGGTGAGCTTGATAATGATCAAAATAAGAATT
>JAGVIO010000129.1 GCA_020056025.1 archaeon | reverse complement strand
TTCAGGAGCATTGCTGGAGTATCTTGAGGATTATCTGAAAATCAAGAAAGGAGAGACTACAAAAGACTGCAAATTCACGATAGAGACAGTCAACTGCCTGGGAGCATGCGCAAAAGCCCCTGCGATGATGATAAACGGAACAGTGTACGGAGAGCTTACAAAAGAGAAGATCAAGAAAATAATTGATAGGCTTAAATGAGGATTTTATGATAGAGCTTTCAAAAAAATTTGACATTGAGAAAATAAAACAGGAGCTTGAAGCAGACAGGATAACTATAGGCCTTGCGATATGCGGAAGAGCATCAGGAGGATGGAATATCTACGAGCAGCTGAAGTCAGCAAATCTCAGGCTGCCTGTCGAGATAACAGGATGCATCGGCATGTGCCACAATGAGCCGATTGTGACTGTAAAGCAGAATAATATCACTTCAGTCTATGGGCGGGTGAATCCTGGAAATGTTGACAAGCTCATCGACTGCATAAAAAATAACAGGGAATGCAAAGAGCTGCTCATCTGCCATGACCTGAATGAGCTGGATTTCTACAAAAAGCAGAAAAGGCTTGTCATGGAAAACTGCGGCGTAATAAATCCGTTCAAAATCGAGCATTATGTTGCAAAAGGAGGTTATTTCCCTCTGAAGAAAATACTTATGCAGATGTCTCCAAAAGAAGTTGTTGAAGAAATAAAAAAATCAGGGCTGAGGGGAAGAGGAGGCGGAGGATTTCCTGTCTGGCAGAAATGGAGCTTTGTTGTTGACAAGCAGGGCAAAAAATACATGATATGCAATGCAGACGAAGGAGACCCAGGTGCTTTCATGAACAAGACAGTCATGGTGAGCGATCCTTTCAGAGTAATTGAAGGAATGACAATCGCTGCTTATGCAATAGGCGCTGATGAAGGATATATCTATGCAAGGGCTGAATCTCCTCTTGTGATAGAGACAATGGAAAAAGCGATTGCTTCTGCATATTCGCACAATCTTCTTGGAAAAAATATTTTGGGATTTGAAGGGTTTAATTTTGATGTGCATCTTCAGAGAGGCGCAGGAGCATTTGTCTGCGGAGAAGAGACTGCATTGCTGAATTCCATTGAAGGCAAAAGAGGGATGCCAAGGCCAAGGCCGCCTTATCCTGCTGATTTTGGCTTGTTCGGAAAGCCGACTGTTGTCAACAATGTAGGCACACTGGCGCATGTTGCAACTGTGTTCAAGATAGGTGCAGAGGAATATGCAAAGACAGGGACAGAGAAATCAAAAGGAACAAAGGAAATCTGCCTTACAGGAAGAATTGCAAGAAGCGGAATAATCGAAGTGCCTCTTGGAATGACGATAAGAGAGATTGTCTTTGGCATCGGCGGAGGATGCCCTGACGGAAGGGAGATGAAAGCAGTGCTTACAGGAGGGCCTGCAGGAGGCTGCATCCCAAAAGAATTTTTTGACACACCTCTTGATTATGAGACCCTGCAGCAGCACGGCTCTATAATGGGCTCTGGCGGGATTGTTGCGCTGAGCGATGAGTCATGCATGGTAGAGGTTGCGAGGTTTTTTATGAGCTTTACGCAGTCTGAAAGCTGCGGAAAATGCACTCCGTGCAGGGAAGGCACAAAAAGGCTGCTGGAGATGATAACAAATATCACAAGAGGAGTCGGAGAAGAAGCTGATCTTGAGAAGATACGGCTGCTTGCTGAATTTGTGAGAGACAATTCTTTGTGCGGCCTGGGGCAGAATGCTCCTAATCCGATATTATCCACACTGAGATTTTTCAGGAATGAATATATAACGCACATAAAGAACAAGGAATGCTGCGCAGGAGCATGCAAGAGCCTTATGAAATACATTATAACTGACAAGTGCGTCGGATGCGGCAACTGCGCAAAGCACTGCCCTGTCCAGTGCATATCAGGCGAGCCGAGGAAGAAATATGTTATTGACCAGTCAAAGTGCATAAAATGCGGAACATGCCAGGAAGTATGCGCATTCAAGGCTGTAATCAAAAAATAAGATTATGAAACAAACAGGATTATGAAATCAAATGATAAATAACCAAATCAATAAAACAACCAAATCGATTAAACCAAAATGGCAAAGAAAATCAAATTAAAGATAAACAACATTGAAGTTGAAGGCGAGGAAGGAGAAAGAATAATTGAGGTTGCAAGGCGAAATGGAATAGAGATTCCTCATTTCTGCTGGAATGAAAGGATGGAAAGATTAGGAGCATGCAGGCTCTGCGTTGTTGATGTCAAAGGAGCAAATAAATTAGCAGCATCCTGCATCACGCTGATAAAAGAAGGCATGGAAGTCAATACGCATTCTGCAAAAGCGCTTGAAGCAAGAAGATACAATCTTGAATTATTATTGGCTAACCATGATTTCAACTGCCCTTCGTGCAAGGAAAACATGAGCTGCAGGCTGCAGAAATACGCAGAAGAGCTGATGATAAGGGATATCAGGTTCAAAGGCGAGACAAGGCATGAAGCGCCTGACGAGTCAAGTGTCTCGATAAGAAGGGATAATGACAAATGCATCTTATGCGAGCAGTGCATAAGGGTCTGCAATGATATCCAGACAGTGCATGCAATCGGGCTCCAGAACAGGGGATTTAAGACAAAAGTCAGCCCGCCATTCGGCCTGAATATGAATGATTCTTCGTGCATAAACTGCGGGCAGTGCGTTGTTGCATGCCCTACTGCTGCGCTGACTGAGAAAAGCGATGTGCAGCATGTCATTGATGCGCTGCAGTCAGGAAAATATCTTGTCTGCCAGACAGCGCCTTCAATAAGGGCTACATTGGGAGAATGCTTTGGCCTGCCTGCCGGAACCCCTGTAACTGGAAAGATGGTTACTGCTTTAAAAGAGATAGGATTCCACAAAGTGTTTGATACTGATCTCGGAGCAGATATCTGCATAATAGAGGAAGCCACTGAATTTGTAAAGAGATTCAAGCAGAATAAGAATCTTCCTATGATAACAACATGCTGCCCTGCATGGATAAAATTCGGAGAGCAGTTCTTTTTTGATGAATTAAAGCATATGTCATCATGCAGAAGCCCGCAGGCAATCATCGCTTCGCTTGTGAAGACATATTTTGCAAAAAAGGCAGGCAAAAAGCCAGAAGACATAGTTTTAGTTGACATAATGCCATGCACTGCAAAGAAGTTTGAGATACTGAGGCCTGAATTTAGGGGTGAAGCTGATTATGTTTTAACAACAGTTGAGCTTGGAAGGCTGCTGAAAGTTATGAATGTTAATCTATTGAAGCTCAAGGATTCTGAGTTTGACAATCCTCTTGGAGAAAGCACAGGAGCAGGAGCGATATTCGGCCATACAGGCGGAGTCATGGAAGCTGCCCTGCGAACAGCTGTTGACTGGCTTGAGAAAAAGGATCTGAAAAAGATTGAATACGGGGCGATAAGAGGCATGGAGACAAAGAAAGAAGCTGAGCTTAAGATCAAGGGAAAGAAAATCAAGATATGTGTTGTTCATACTCTCGGAGAGGCTAGGAAGCTGATGGACGAGATAAGAGCTGGAAAATCTCCTTATCATTTCATTGAGATAATGGCATGCTACGGCGGATGCGTGGGCGGAGGAGGACAGCCGTCTCCGACAAATAAGGAAATACTTGCAAAAAGAGCCCAGGCTTTGTTTGCAGTTGACGAGAAAAAAACAGTCAGGAAGTCGCACAAGAACAAGGCTGCACTGCAATTATACAAAGAATATTTAGGCAAGTTTGGAGGAAAGAAAGCGCACAAACTTCTGCATACGAAATATTATAAGAGAGATTATATATAAGATTTTTAGGAAATTTTATAAATTT
>JAGVIO010000125.1 GCA_020056025.1 archaeon | reverse complement strand
CTTAGCCAAATGTTTCGGACTGTAAAAACCAAATTTATCTTTCCAAAGTACAAGATTCTTTCTGCCAGACAATTCTAACCTACTAATTAGGGTATAACCCCTTTCGATTCTAGAATCTTTTAATCTATAATTATAAAGTTCGTAAACTTTAAATCCTCTATTTTTAAGAATTTGAGCAATTTCTTTTATAAAAGAACTGCTTCTTGAACTCAAAGATATAACTGGATAATGAGGATATTTTTTATAAGATTTCTTAAAAGAAATACAGCCATCTGTATCAAATACTCCTCTAATAAAAGAATTAATTAACTCTTCTCTATCTAAAAAACAAAAAGGAATTTTCAATAAATTATATTTTTTACCAAGAGGAAGACCTATATATTCAGTTAAAAAAAGAACTAATGATTTTGAAAATATCCTAAATCCATAGGTTATATTCTTATCAAAATATTTGAAAAAAGGAACAAACCCAAAAACTTTTTTAAATTTAGGTCCAATTATTAAATGGTAAAATTCTTGTTCATCCTTTGGATTACCTACACATTTAATAGAATACTCATACTTATTTGGCCGATATCCTAAACTACCGTCTCCTGCAAAAACTCCTACTAAATAAGCTAAATCTTCTGTAAGATAATCTGGCATTTTAAGTCCTTTTTTTCTATCTTTGGAATTTAAAAAAATAGGGTTTAACATTTTTATTAATAAATTAAATATACAAAAATGTTAGAATATATAAATTTTACCCGCATATACAAAGTTAAATAAAGTAGCATCTAAAAATGAATTATTAATAAAATTTTACTTTTACACAATCAAATACCACTAATTTTATAAATACTTAATCTAGAACATACCATCATGGCAACAGAAGAAAAAAAGGATGTCGGAATAACTGCAAAGAAAGAAGAGGATATGCCAGAATGGTTTGAGCAGGTCTGCCTGAAAGCAGAATTAGCAGAATTTTCAGATGTCAAAGGCTGCATGGTTATACGGCCAAATGGCTATGCTATCTGGGAAAACCTCCAGGAATATTTCAACAAAGTGATAAAATCACATGGAGTAAGGAACGCAGCATTCTCATTATTGATACCCGAAAGCTATTTCAAGAAAGAAGCAGAGCATGCAAAAGGTTTCAGCCCAGAAGTCGCCTGGGTGACTGAGGCAGGAGACAGCAAGCTTGAGGAAAGATTGGCAGTAAGGCCTACTTCAGAGACTTTGATATGCAAATCCTTCAAGAAATGGCTAAGAAGCTACAGGGACCTTCCTATAAGAGTCAACCAATGGTGCAGTGTATTGAGATGGGAGACAAAACAGACAAAGCTGTTCTTAAGGTCAAGGGAATTCTGGTGGCAGGAAGGCCATTGCATATACGAAACAAAAGAAGAATGTGCCAATGAGACAATCCTTTTCCTGAATGAATACAAAAAATTATGCGAAAACATCCTCGCAGTGCCTGTCATTGCAGGAGTGAAGACACAGAAGGAAAAATTTGCAGGAGCAGTAGACACATATACAGTTGAAGCATTGATGCCTGACGGAAAAGCATTGCAGATGGGAACAAGCCATTTCCTTGGCCAGGGTTTCATGAAGTCATTTGAAGTCCAGTTCCTCGGCAAGGATGAAAAGATGCATTATCCATTCTATAATTCATGGGGCTTTTCAACAAGGCTCATGGGTGGATTGATAATGTCGCATTCAGACAACAAGGGCCTTGTGCTTCCGCCAAGAATTGCTCCTAATAAAGTCGTGATTATACCTATACTCATTGGAAAAGAGACAGAAAAGATTGTCAAAAAAGCAGAGGAAATAAAAGAGCATTTGTCAGAATTCAATCCGCTCCTTGACAACAGGGAAGAATACACCCCTGGCTGGAAATACAATGAATGGGAGATGAAAGGAATTCCGATAAGGTTAGAGATAGGCCCAAAGGATGTTGAGAAAGACCAGGTTGTTTTGGTTAGAAGAGATACAGGCGAAAAAGACTTTGTCAAGATTGAAGACCTTAAGAAGAAAATTCCAAAAGTCCTGGATTCAATGCATGAAAATCTTTTCTTAAAAGCGCAGAAACTGCTAAAGCAAAACACAGTTGTAGCAAAAGATTTTGGCGACTTGGTAAAAGGCATAAGGGAGAAAAAGCTCGTAAAGGCAAAATTTTGCAATGAGACAGAATGTGAAGATTGGATAAAAGAAAAGACAGAAGGCGCAACAACAAGATGCATGCCATTGGATGACCAGAAGATAGAGGAAGGCGACCAGTGCGTTCACTGCAAGAAGCCTGCTAAATGCATAATCTATTTCAGCAAGAGCTATTAAAATGCCCAAGAACAAAATAAGAGAGATCAAAGAAACTGGTTCTAAAAAAAAGATACTGAAAAAAGATTTCCCTGAAAAGCTGCAGAAAGATATAACTCCTGTAAAAAAGATATTGCAGAAGCCAAAAGCGTTGTCAGAGATCATTGAAGCAATCCTCAGCCTTGAAAATCCTAAAAAAGAAAAGGAAGAATCAAAAGATTCTATTGAAAAAACTCTTAAAAAAGAAATAGTTGAAGATGCTCCTGAAACAAAAAGCAACGACAATAAGCCTCAGAAGCAGCTTTATTCCAGAAAGAGCAATCTCAATCAATATCTTCAGCAAGAATATGTCTCAAAGCTAGACTATGCAAGCCTGTTCAGCTATTTTGGCAGCGGAAAAGTCAGTTACTTTAATACAACAGAAACAGCAGAGCATTTAACAAAGGCTGCTTCAACAACAAATGTCCTTGACAGCGAAAGGATAGACAGCATAATGAAGAAAAAGATATTAAGCTACATGCTTGGCGGAGTTCCTTATTATATCGGTTTTGATGAAGAAGAAAGATATAGGATGTGGAAAAAGCTGAACAAGAACGAATGGTGGTGGAAGTTCAAGAATGTCAATAACATGTTCGGAACAAAGGATATTGATTATGAAAATCCGATATATGCTCTGCCGTAAAAGAGGTTTGCAATGAAAAAACAAATATTATTTCTGCTTCTGGTCTTATCATTCTCTCTTGCAGTTCCAGCAGCTTCAGCAGTGCTTGACAAAGGCCATATCACTCTGCTCGCAGTGAAAGAAACACCAAACGGATATGAAGGCAGTTTTGCTGACTTGTATCTGGAAATAATGCCTGGCAATGGAAGAGTGTTCATAGAAACATTGCCATTGTCAAAGCTTGACACCCAGATATCAACAAGGTTTGCAAAAGAGATTGCATGCGATTATGCAGAAAAAGACTGTAGCAAATATGATTTTTTCTACATGATAAAATCAGAATCTTCAATAGTAGGCGGACCTAGTGCATCAGGAGCAATAGCTGTCCTTACAGCAGCAATGCTCAGCGACCTTAAGATAAATGAAGGCATTGCAATGACAGGCACAATAAATTCAGGAGGCCTGATTGGCCCTGTAAGCGGCTTGAAGGAAAAGATTGATGCAGCAGGAGCAAAAAAAGACATTCAGAAAGTCCTTGTTCCGAAAGGAGGAAGATTCATCACAACACAGCCTCTTAATCTAACTTTAGACCTTAGAGACTATGCAAAAAAATACAATATTGATGTTGTTGAAACAATTGATCTCACAGAAGCATTGTTCCAATTCACAGGAAAAAGGCTGAAAGAGAATGACAAGGAGATTGAGATCAGCCCTGATTATAAAAAGACAATGCAGTTCCTGTCAGAGCTGCTCTGTAACAGGTCAAATGATCTGGAATACCAGCTTGGCAAGATTGCTGATAAGGCAAATGTACAGGATTACAATTCAACAATCACAGCAGCTCTTAATCTCACTGAAAAAGCAAGAGATGCTTCAAAAAGAATGGATTATTATTCTTCAGCAAGCTACTGCTTTGGCGCAAATGTAAAGCTAAGATACATCCAGTTAAGCATTCTTGGAGTGAAGAACATTGAAGACACAAAAAAATACATAGACGAGTTTGGCAATGAAGCAGACAAGAGAGAAATCAGGACAATCTCTGACCTTGAGACTTATATGATAATAAAAGAAAGATTGAAAGAATCAATGGATGCCTATAACAGGACAATGCAGCTGAAAAAGGAAGGAAAGAATTACACTTACGAACTGGCTTATTCTGTTGAAAGGGCATTTTCAGCAGAGACATGGAGCTATTTCTTTGGAATGAAAGGAAAGGAATTCTCAATGAATAAAGAAGAGCTTAAAGATTCCTGTGTCAATAAAATCTCAGAAGCAGAGGAAAGGATGCAGTATGTCAACCTATTTTTGCCAAATGCGCTTGAAGGCACAAGGGATTTGCTTGATGCAGCATACGGAAATCTTAAAGACAGCAAATATGAGCTTTGCCTGTTCATGGCAAGCCAGGCAAAAGCAGAGATAAATGTTATTCTTGGAGTGATTGGTGTTGAAGAAAATCAGGTAAAAAATCTCCTTGATGCAAAACTGTCAATAGTAAAAAGGATAATTGCAGAGCAGCAGGAAAAAGGGATCTTTCCGATATTAGGCTATTCGTATTATGAATATGCAAACTCCCTGAAAGACCATGACCAATCCAGCGCATTGCTGTATTCAGAGTATGCATTGGAGATGAGCAATCTTGACCTGTACTTCAAGGAAAAAGAAACGGTATTCCCATTAAAGTTTGACAAGAATACCTTGACCTTGTTCGTTGGGATGCTGATTGGATTTGCTGTTTGCTTTATTGTTCTTCTGCCTTACATCAGCAGAAAAAAGAAACATGTTTCAGGCACTGATTTCAAAAAGAAAAGC
>JAGVIO010000119.1 GCA_020056025.1 archaeon | reverse complement strand
CCTCATTTTTACGTCGTATTGTCTCAATTAGCTTATTTTTAGTGAGTTTCATACACTCATGAAACTCACCGTAGGGAAATAGTTTTGGGATAACACAGGCAACTAAAATACCAAAAGTTTTATTAAGCTAAATAAGCTGATGATTGATATGGAAGTTTTCGACTGCATAAAATCAAGAAGGTGTGTAAGGAAGTTCCTCAGCAAAGAGGTTGTATGGGACAAAATCGCAACAATAATCGATGCAGGAAGAATGGCTCCTTCTGCTGGAAATCTCCAGAACTGGAAATTCATTGTTGTTTTAGATGCTGACAAGAAGAATAATGTTGCAGAAGCCTGCCTGAAACAGCACTGGATTGCAGAAGCTGCTGCGATAATTGTCATGGTAGGCGAGCCTGAAAAAGCAAGAAGATTCTACGGAGAAAGAGGAGCCAGCATCTACACAGCACAGAACTGCGCTGCTGCTGCTGAAAACATGCTTTTGGAAGCAACTGCTCTTGGACTGGGAAGCTGCTGGGTAGGAGCATTCAATGAAGAAGCTGTACGAAGAACGCTTGGAATGCCTGATGATGTCACTCCGTCTATAATAATCCCAATCGGCTATTCTGCTGAAAAGCCAGAAGAGCCTGCAAAATTCCCTCTTGAGAATGTGGCTTATTTCCAGGGCTGGAGAAGCAAGATAAGAGATATGCCTGCATACATCGACTATCATTCTATTGCGCTGCAGAGAAACATCGCAAAAGGAAAAGAGTTTGCTGAAAAAGGCGGAAAGACTCTGATGGAAAAAGGCAAGGAGATTGCGCAGAAGATCTCTAATAAGCTTAAAGAGAAATACAAGAAGCACCCTGCAAAAGAAGAGTTCAGGGAAGTGCATAAGTAACTACTTTTTAGTAAGATATTTAAACTATACTTCTTCTAAATCTGCTATGGATGCTGATGACCTGAAGATAATTTCGCAATTAGAGCCAGGGATATATTTCAAAAAAAGGCTTTCTGAAGAATTCAGTAAAAAAGACAGCCCACTTATATTCTTGCTAGAGAATGATCTTACCTGGAGGGGGGATAAAAGAGAAGGTAGCATTGAAAACAGAGTTGGTGTTGAGTTTGAAAAGATATGCGCTGAAAATCATATTGAAAAAGTAGACAATACTTCTAGTTGGGTGTGGTTGGGCTCTGATAAGGAGAAATGTATAGCAAAGGTCAATGCAAACCTGGAACATTTTGAGCTAAAGCCAGAATCATTAAACCTAGAGAGTTATCTTGATGCAGGGCAAAAGGTGATAGAAGAATTAGGGTTTCATTATCACAGATTTTCAACAGAAAAAGTAAGGGCTTATATGGGGGTTACAGAAGACCAATACAAAGTATTCGGATTCGGGGAGCTCCATGACCTTACGATAGGCAATCTCGCTGAGCAGGCAATGAGAGAGCTGATGATCGAAGAAAAGAAAAAATTCATCTCACGCGCATTCCTTTACCATAGTTCAGAAGCAGAGCAGGAAGAGAAAGATATGAAGATATATTTTCCTGAAGAGAAAACCCTTGGCATAAGGTGCCAGAGGGAATTTTCTGGAGATTATCTGTATTCTTCAAAGAGAGTAGTTTCGCAAAGAAATAAAATTGCAGAGTATGTTGTTTTCTTCAACCATTTCGGGCACCATATATTCTATGTCACAGGCATTGTTGAAAAAGAATTTCTTTTCAGAAAGTATGCTGGCATGAGTGTAATGGCTAAATTCCCTTTTCCTGAAAAGAATATTGAGCAATATTTTGCCTACAAAGAAAAAAATGGAGAACAGGTAATAGATATAGAAAAATTAAATGAGAATCTAGGAAAAAGAATAGGTTTTAAGAAATTCATGAAAATGCTTTCTGACCGCTAAAGCCTGTAGCTCTCTTTCAGATAATCTATCATCTTTATGCAGGCATCCTTTGCCTCTTCAAAATACTCTACAACAGGATCCTTGTCATTTGCAGTAAGAATCTCAATTATCTTTTCATTGTTTTTTGAAAGCACTTTCCTGAAGAATGTATCCTGCTCATTCTGCTCAAGGACAGCAAGGCTGAGGAGTATCTGGTTCAGCAGCTTCAGAAGAGGATAAGCATCCTTGTCATGGAAATGGGAGCTTAACTCTGAGAAGGAATTGTAAAGCTCTTTCTTCAGCTTTATCCTTGTCCTGATGCCAGGGCTTCCTCCATGCTTGTTTGAATAGACTCTTCCGATTGCAAAATTTATTGCCTTGCACTTGTCTTCTATGCCCTGCAGTCTTGTCCTGAAATTCTCTTTTGTGACTTTAAGCTGCTGCTGGTATTCTTCTACTCTTTTTTTAAGCTCATGTGCTTCTTTTTCATGCGCTTCTGCTTTTTTCTGGTAAACACCTGATTTTGCAGGAAGCCTGTGCGCAAATATCAGTATGATATTGAGAAGATAACAGAGGAAAAGATTGACAACAGCAAGAACAGGCCCGTCCATCCTGTTCACGATATTGATTTTGCCTGATAGCCATACTGCAAAAAACAATCCTGAAAACATAAATGGCGCAATCCAGACAATCTTATTGCCAAGCTTATGCTCAGAATACAGAAGGAAAAACACAATAAGGTAGAACAGCAAAGGCAGCATCCCTACAAATATGATGAAAATGTTTGTGTCTGTGACAAAACTAAATAATCCTAGGATGATAAGATAAGATAGAGTAGATACTGTTAATAATAACTTATCCAGGCTAACCTCTTTTTGCTGCATAGCAACAGAAGCAGCATAATAATATATAAACCTTCTGGTGCAATCTTGCTGCAATGTCAGCACTCAAGAATGAAATAAGGGGTTGCTACCCCTTATAATCCCCTTCCGCCTCGCTACTCGGCAAGCCCCTGCTGGGGCGTTGCCGTATCTTGCTCGGCGGTGAAAT
>JAGVIO010000026.1 GCA_020056025.1 archaeon | reverse complement strand
TAGCATAATATTTCTTCAGCATTATAATGCCATATTTTCCATAGTCTTCGATGATGAAATATTTGTCAGAATGCGTGCTTATCTTAGTTAAATCAGAGCTTCTAGGCACACGTGCTTCAGTATACACTGCTCCTCCAGTGGGGCTTTGACCAGCAGCTTCAGTTTGTTGCTGCTTTTTCCACCTTTCAACAGCCTTCTTGTACTCTTCAGTGTTTTTATAATAATATGTCCTTGGAGCCAGATACGGCTGATTTATAATCTGCGACTGCACTTGCGCAGACTCCTCCAGCAGTTTGGCATTTTGCTCCTGCACCTGGGTCTGCAGATAGAAATCTTTGTTCTCTTTTTTTATTTTTTCAAAGCCAAGCTCTGTGCAGTCAGGATCATCAAATGAAGTTGTTACTGTCTTCCATGAGTCTGCAATGCTTTTCAATTCATCAGGCAGTGCAACAATATCTAGGATAGTCTGGATGCAATAAGGAATAACAGATTTTTTAAGCCAGTTACTAAGAAGGTCCATCAGGACTGTAACCAGGATGCCTGCAACAGCCTTTATCAGCATCAGGAGTATGCTGCCTCTCCAGTACATGCACAATGAATGCTCAAGCATTGTATCACAGGATGCAGGGCTAAGCCCATTTTCGCAAGCCTGCTCAACACAGCAATTATGAGTCTGGTAAATGACTTTAAGCTCTTTGAGCTTCAAAAGAGTTGCAGGCAAGCACAGCGTAAGAACAGCAGTGTAAATATTATCATAAGGACTAAGCCCCATGTGC
Organism: archaeon; assembly: GCA_020056025.1. Classification (GTDB taxonomy): domain Archaea; phylum Nanobdellota; class Nanobdellia; order Woesearchaeales; family WJKL01; genus JAGVIO01. The sequence goes on along the minus strand of JAGVIO010000026.1, from coordinate 2,741 downwards.
CTCAATGCAGGATAGCTTTTCTTGAATGAATCAGGAAGGCTTAACCATTGGTTAGGGCCAAGCCTGCAGGTTATGAACTGGCAGTACATATAAAGCCCAACAACTATAGGCAAACCATCTGGGCCGTAAAAAGACTTGTGCCATGCGCTGTACAATCCAAATGAAGCAGTGCATTGCGCAGTGCTTGCTGCCTGTGTCGGGTCTAAAGCATCTGTCCTGCAGCAATACACAGGCTCTCCTGTTGCCCTGACTCCTTTCAAGCCGATAACATTTGCAATTGTAGTTACTATCACGCCAATAGAATCCATTATGCTGCACACTGCATAAGACAATGTTGCTAAATGCGTTAAAAAAGAGATTATGCCTGAATCCATGAAATCTACAAATGCCTGGCCTTGCTGCGCATTTGCCACGCATGCTTTTGCAGGATCAGGAACATTAGCTGTGAATGCGTCTGATACGTTTTGTGCAAATACAAAATTAGAGATATATACAGGGATGAATAAAACAAGCAAAATCTGGAAAATTGCTTTCAATCGATTAGTTTTCATATCAGCTGAACCTTGGTTTCATATAAGATAAATATTTTTCTTTTGCAATCACAATCTCGCGGTTGTCCTGCCTATATCTCAATTCGCCTGTTGGCTGGAGTATGCTTGAATCTGCAAGAAGATCTCTCCAGCGTACATCTCCTGAAATAGGCTCTTCAAATGCATATAATGTTAAAAAGTTTTTGCTCATATCATCATTAGCCACTTCAAATTCCAAATTTAATGAGTTATATATAACCTGGCTTGCTCTTGGAAGTGTTGTTGAATTTGTTGGCCTGCTTTCATTGTTGAATACGCTGCTATTCAATTCTTCGCCCCTTATATTGATATTTTTAATCAGATACAGGCTCAGGTTATATTTGCCTGGAGAAAGAGGCATTGAGTCTATTTCACCGCCTGGAATATACATCAATGATACTGGCTCTAAGCCTGTTATTGTTATCATCGCTGACTCTGATTCCTGCAGATCAGCATCCAGGCCAGAAGTTGAATACGAGCCTGTTGAAATATAATTCTGCATATAATCTGCGAGATTAATCTTTTTAACCTTGACTGTAAATTCTTTCTTGTTGAACAAAACAAAATTCATGTCTTGGTTCTTGTAATCTGTCAAAATGTCTGCATAGCCAAATTTTGACAAGACAATCTGCGCATTTCCTGAGCAAGAAGGATATTTTGCAGCCAATTGGCCGTTTGTGTCGGTAGAACCTATCTCACATTCAGAATCACCGCACTTGTAGACGACATCAACATTAGGCAAAGGCTGGTTTTTTAGGTAATCCTTTACAGTTATTTTAGTTTCAGGGCTTTCAAGCCTTTGGCATAATGAAAAGTCAATTGTTTTATTGGTCAGCTCTTTAAACGCAGCAGTCAGCTCGTCTGTGTTGATGAATGAAGACAATTTTACAATTTCCCTTGTCCTTGGGTTATTTCTTGTTATAAAACTGTAAAGTGGAAATTTGAAAGTGAATCCTTCATTCGGATAAAATACATTGCCTGAAATCCTTGCAGATTCTTTGTCAGTAATTGAAACAACAACAGGATATTCTACATCATACTTTGACCTGTACTCAAATACGCAAAATGAAGGCAAAATAAGCATACTTGGGCTTTTTGTTTTTTCAGGAACAATTTTTCCGCCTTTAGTCGGAACTATGTTGAATTTAAATGGCCACTCAGGGTTATACTCAAAATCTATCATCAATGTCGGATGAGCCTGTGCAAAAAATCTGTAGGTCATGCCATCTAAAACACCGCTTTCAATCGGATTTCCTGTTTTTGGTCTTGTAAAGTCAGTGCCTTCCACTTTTATGTATGGGACTGTTTTAGCAATTATCTTTTTCATTAGCAGCTCTGCTTCTGAAACAGACCATGTTGTTCTTGAGCAGTCTATGTTGAATCGTGAAGCGTATAATGGAGGAAGGCTATTTTCATTAACACCGGAATACATACTGATCATCTTATTAGTATGCTCTTCAAGGAAAGCATATGTGCTTTCAATATTGGCAATATCAGACGCCATTGTATAAATCTGCTCGAAATTAATAGGGATGCTTAGGCTGAAATCCTCTAGTGTTGTTGTTTTATCTGCAGCAACAATTTCCAAAGGATATTTCATGTTCACATTAACTGACGCTGCAAACTCAGTAACAACATTCAAGCTGGTTATTGATACAGAAATGCCTTTTTCTGCAAATGTCTTGAAATCATTTATGCAGAATTGCAAATCATATGCAACATACCTTGACAATTCGTCCTGCATGTATATAAGGGAAGGTATTTTCATTTCCTTATCTGTCAGCCAATACGGCACCTTATATCCGTCAATCTCCAGTGTTTCAATATCGTTTGGAACAGAGATATACCCTCCCTGCAGCCTCATCAGCTCAAGGCCTTTCAGTACAGAGTTTTTCAGGCAGCTCTCTACATAATTCCTTACCTGCGCTTCAGGCGTTTCAGCAATTGCTTTCTCAGCTTCTGCAGCTGCTTGCTGCTGAACACTTTGCGTATAGAAATATATTCCAACACCTGCTGCAAGAACAACAATAATTCCTATTATTATAAATATTGTAACCTGAGCTTTTTTCTTCATCTCAACACTTCCCAATATCCGCCTTTGTCAGGGCCTATTCGCCTTAAAATCCCTTTTGTTTTAAGCTTTGTGATGTTATTCTCAACAGCAGTTCCGCT
>JAGVIO010000164.1 GCA_020056025.1 archaeon | reverse complement strand
TATAGGTGTAGATGTCAGCAGCAAGAATATAAAGATTGCAAAAAAGAAATTTAAGAATTACAGATTCCTGCAGATAAGAAAAGGCAGCAGGCTGGATTTCAAGGATTCTTCTTTCGATTTCATTTTAGTTTTGGGAGTTTTCCATCATATAAGCAACAGCAGCCTTGCGCCAATCCTTAAAGATCTGAGCAGAGTCCTGAAAAAAACAGGAAAGGTATTTGTTATAGAGCCAACATTATCAAAGACGTCAACAAGAGTGAACAGATGGATGAAATTTATGGACAGGGGAAAATATATACGCTTTGAGAATGATCTTGTCAGCCTGATGAGCAAAGATTTCAAAGTCAAGGACAAAGGCCAGTTCATAACCGAGCTTTTTTACAATGAAAAAATATTTGAGCTTGAAAAAAAGATAAGTATTAAAAATGTAATAGGCTAAAGCAACAATTAATAAAAAATGGCAATTAAAATATCTCTTGTGGCGCCTGCTTACAATGAGCAGGGCTCTATTGAAGAATTTGTTAAAAGATCAGATGATGCCCTGAAAAAGCAAAAAGTAAATTATGAAATTCTTATAATCGATGACGCAAGCACAGACAGGACTCCTGCTCTTCTTGAAAATCTGAAAAAGAAATATCATAAGTTAAGAGTATTGCGCAACCATAAGAACCTTGGCCTGACAGGCACTATATGGAGAGGATTTAACGAAGCAAAAGGAGAGGTTATTGTTTTTCTGCCGTCTGACCTTGAATCAGATCCAAAAGATGATGTTCCTGCGCTTCTTTCAGCACTGGGCAAAGATTCTGACATGGTTGTCGGCTGGAGATATAACCAAAGGCAGGGTATTATCAAGACAATTGTCTCGCTGTTCTTCAATTCATTATCAAGTATGCTTTTCCACATCAAAGTCCATGACCTTGGCTGGATAAAGGCATTCAAAAAAGAGATAATCTATAATATAGAGCCAATGAGATCAGACTGGCACAGGTTCTTTGTAATATTTGCTGCAAATGAAGGATACAGGATAAGAGAGATAAAGACAAGATTCCATCCAAGAAGGACAGGAGAATCCAAATTCGGGAAGTTCGGCATGAAAAGATTGTTTGGAGGATTTTTTGACATGATTGTGATAAAATTTAATCTCTCATTTTCCAAGAAGCCTATGTTTGTATTTGGCTCAGCAGGAATGCTGCTGTTCTTGCTTGGTCTTATCGGAGGTATGTACCTATTGTTTGTCAAGATAACAGAAGGAGCAATAGGCAACAGAATGCCGTTGATGTTCCTAATAGCATTACTTCTTATTTTAGGCATACAGTTCTTTGCATTGGGCTTTATTGCAGAATTATTGGTTTCAGCAAAGCAGCTGATAAAGAAGTAAGAAATATTTTATTCAGGTCTCTATCTCTTTTTGATTACTTTGGCAGGAACACCTGCAACAATTGTGTAAGGAAGGACATCTTTTGTGACAACAGCTCCTGCTCCGACTATGCTTCCTTTGCCTATTTTAATGCCTCTAAGTATTTTTGCTCCTGCTCCGATCCATACATCATCTTCTATTACTATGCGCCCAAGCCGCAGCTCCTGCTTTGCAATAGGCATTTTCCTGTTCTTGAACTCGTGGTCAGAAGAAAGAATAGAAGCTCCATGGGCAATTCTTACCCAGTTTCCGATGTCAACCTGCCCGCTTCCGTCAATAACAACAAACTCATTAAGTGTAGTATGCCCTCCTATGCTTACCTTTTCAGGAACATGTATGGAAACTCCATCTCTTATCCTTAAAGAAGTATTGCCAAGGTGCTTGAGAAAAATCTTGAGGACAATAAACCGTATAGGCTCTCCCAAAGGGGTGGGAATATATTTAGCCAAGCCATAAATAAAATAATAAACTGAATAATATATTAATTTCACAAAAGATATTTTCATTTTTTGATTAAAGACATTTCTATTTTTAAAACTTATTGTTTATTTCCTATAAACTTATAATAGATTATCCCGGGAACAGCAGTAATAATAAGATAAGCTAATTGTATTATATGTATCACAAAAGAGGAAGCTATTGAAATCTCTAATGGAAATCCAAGATAAAGAAGGGCAATTGTCCATGCACCTTCATATGTTCCGAAACCTGCTAAACCCTGGACAGGCAGGATTACAGCTATCAAGATGATTATAGAGCCTATGACAACCTCTATAAAACTTATCTCCAATCCCAGACCGACAAGGATTACATAAAAGAAAAAATAATGCGAAAACATGGTTAGTATGCTGTAAATTATAGATGTCAGTGCAACTTCTTTTGATTTTATGACTCCAAAATGCTGCAAAGAGCCCTTGATCTTTTCCAATGATAATAGTACGAATCTGATCTTCTTGATTTTCGTTAGGTCAATGATTGCTTTGACAAGCTGAATAACTTTCTTCCTAAAATAGAATATGAAGAATGAAATAAGGAAAATTAGCAAAATAGAGATAATAACAGCATAATACGGTACTTCTCCTATTTTTATAGCTGGCTTGAATAGCAGCAGCACTGCTAAAGAGACTAAAAGTATTGCAAACATGTCTGTTGCTCTGGATAAGGTCAGTGCAGCAATCCCTCTTTCAGCAGAGCTGTTCTTTTCATTTTTAACAAGATAGATGTAAGAAAGTTCTCCCACTCTTGCTGGAATCAAATTATTAAAAAAATTGTGTATGCATACTATTGAAAACATCCTTCTAAAACCAAGCTTGTTTTCATGGAATTTCATAAATCTTAATGTTCTGAACAAGCAGCTGAACATATAAGCTATAAAGCTCAGCAATAATGTCAAAAAAGATATCTTTGAAAATG
>JAGVIO010000170.1 GCA_020056025.1 archaeon | reverse complement strand
GTTGAACAGATTTCTTATAAGGGAAAACATGGTAACTCACCTCGCTAATTGCGAGGTAGTTATCATTATAAATCATCCTAAATTTGGAGAAGAAACAAAGTTTAATAAAGCAAGAAATCAAAAAGAAAATAAAAAAATTAAAGAAAAAAAGGATTTAATTTCCAAAGTCCTTAATCCCATCTTTTTCAACAATAAAGCAGGCTTCTCCTTCTGGGAATGCAGGGCTATCCACTAGCTTTGCAACTCTGCTTCCTTTCTTGCCTTTTCTGAGATATATCCTGTAAGTCGAAGCATGCGCAACAATATGCCCTCCGATCGCAACAGTAGGGTCTCCGAAAAACATATCTGGCCTTGACATGACTTGGTTTGTTACATATACACATATATTGTGCAATGTAGCAAGCTTAGACAAATCTCGCATATGCTTGTTCAGCTTTTGCTGCCTTTCAGCAAGTGTTCCTCTTCCAATAAACTCTGCCCTGAAATGCGCAGTAAGCGAATCTACTACAACAAGCCTTACATCAAGCTTATCTTTCTTAATCAGGTCTTCCACTTTTTCAGCAAGAAGCATCTGATGGTCAGAGTTGTGTGCGCGAGCAACTTTAATTCTGCTCAACACCTGTTCAGGATTCAGTCCAGCACCTTTTGCAAAGTCAATTATCCTCTCTGGCCTGAAAGTGCTTTCTGTATCAATATATACAACAGTTGCTTCAGGATATTGCTTGAACACATTAACAGCAAGATTATGCCCTATCTGTGTTTTTCCAGAGCCATATTCACCAAAGCATTCTGTTATAGCTCCTGTTTCAAATCCTCCGCCAAGAAGATTGTTCAGATTAGCACTCTCAGTATGTATCTTCAATATAGCTTCTCTTCTTTTCAGTATATCCATTCCTGACTCAAAACCCATGTCAAGCGCAGCTCTTGCAGCTGCAATTATCCTTTTTGCAGCAGATTCAGTCATTCCTGTTACTTCTATTATCTCTCCGGGTGTTGCGACAGCAACAGCCATTAGATCTTGGAATCCGACTGACTGCAGCTTTTCAGCAGTTGCAGGCCCTACTCCTGGCAGATCAGACAATTGAACAGCTTTCTTTGCTTCTTTTGTTTCTTTGGCTTCTTCCATTTTTTCCTTCTTTGCTTTTTTTGTTTCCTTAGGAGCTTCTGCAATAACTTCTGCCACAGATTCTATTGGAAAAATATCTTCATCTATTGTTTTTTCTTTAGCTAACATAATATCACCTTTGTTTTAATATTTTATTGTTTGTGCAAAAATAAAAAAAAGAAGTCATTTTACATGACTATCTCTTCCTTGATTGCATTAGTGTCAGTTACAACTTCATCGTGCTTTGTCACAAGAAACTCATATGCTTTCGTCAGCATCAAAGCAGCTCTAGGAATATCATTCAATCTTAAAGAAGTCGTGTTCTGCCATTGGTTATTCTTATCCTTATATCCTCTTTGTAAGCTAATGGTTCTATATTGGCTAGCTTCGCCATTATCCTTAACCCCTTGGTTAAGCCATACTGTTGCTGATATTGCTCCTGCTCTAAACTTCTTTTCAGGCTGTGAGCCTGTACTGTTTGTTGTTTTCATATTCTCGTTCTCCTTGCTTTCGCATTTTGTTTCAAACTTCCCTAAATGTGAGCACTTGCTGTTCTGCAAGGCTCTGGGGGAAGCGGAGTAAGTTATTGGTTTCATCAACCAAACTTAGTAATTATAATGTCAAAGCTCCTTTATATATCCTAGCCGGGTGGCTGTCCAGTGACCAGTGGAACCCAAAAATGCAGAATTTGCAGCCTACAAGCCCTGGAAAGCCTGTTTTCACAGGACAAATCAGTTGTCCAGTGGTATGTGGCTGAAAACAAGCAGAAATGATGAAAAATAGGTAAAATAGTAAAAAACTAATTTCATAGCCAGCCTTTAACTGCTGAAAAGAAGAATCTAGGCTGGTGATGAAGAAATTATCCAAACTAATCACAGCTGATCTAAAAAGGATTTACAATCATCACAATTCCAGCAACAATCACAAAAAACACAACCCATTCAGCAAATGAGCCTGTTTCAACAAATCCCTTTAGCCTTAATTCAGCAAATGGCGAAATAAAATTCACTCCGCTCTTTGTCATGCTGTCTATCAAAAGATG
>JAGVIO010000126.1 GCA_020056025.1 archaeon | reverse complement strand
GAAAGGCACTTTTTGGCTTAAGCAAAAAGCCAAAAACCTGCTACAATTTAAAGAAATCATGAATCAGCAGGTTTTTGTTAAAAACGCAAAAGTCTAAGAAAAGATAACTTTTTATATCGAATAAATCTTAAATTTACCATGGACTATAAAAAACTTGGATTCAGATGCGGACTGGAGATTCACCAGCAATTGGAAGGCAAAAAGCTGTTCTGCAGCTGTAAAACTTCAAACTTGAACACAACAGAGCCAGACATAACCTTTGAAAGAAGATTAAGGGCTGTTGCAGGAGAAACAGGAGAGATCGACAAAGCTGCAAAGCATGAGATGGAAAAGTCAAAGAAATTCATTTATGAAGGCGATTCAGAAGACTGCTGCCTTGTTGAGATGGACGAAGAACCTCCTCATTCTATAAATCCAGAAGCTGTGAATGCAGCATTGCAATTGGCAGTCATGTTAAATGCAAAAATTGTTGACGAAATCCAGGTCATGCGAAAGACAGTGATTGACGGCAGCAATACAACAGGCTTCCAGAGAACAGCATTGATTGCGCAGGATGGTGAATTAAAAACTTCAAAAGGCGCAGTCAAAATTCCGACAATCTGCCTCGAAGAAGAAGCCTGCCAAAAGAAAGAAGACTCAAAAGATTTTGTGAAATACAGGCTCGACAGGTTGGGAATCCCGCTGATTGAGATTGCAACAGACGCCTCAATAAAAGACCCAGAGCATGCAAAAGAGACAGCAGAGCTGCTCGGAATGATGCTGAGGTCAACAGGCAAAGTAAAAAGAGGCATTGGAACAATAAGGCAGGATGTCAATGTCTCTGTCTCAGGAAAAAACAGGGTTGAGATAAAAGGCTTCCAGGAAATACGGGAAATATCAAAAATAATTGAAAAAGAGATTGAGCGCCAGATTTCTTTAAAGGAAAAAGAAGATGCGCATGTAAGGAAAGTTGAAGATGACGGCAGCACATCTTACATGAGGCCAATGCCTGGTGCAGCAAGGATGTATCCAGAGACAGATGTTATTCCATTTAAAGTGGATATTTCAAAGATAGAGTCAGCAGAACTTATCTCAGACAAGGCAAAAAGGTATGAAGAATTGGGCATTAACAAAGACCTTGCAAAAGTTCTTGCAAAGTCAGACAAAGCAGAACTGTTTGAGAAATTCACAGAAGAATTCAAAAATATCAAGCCGTCGTTCATAGCAGAAACCCTCATATCCTCATTAAGGGAAATAAAGAGAAAAAATGTTGATGTTGAAAAAATCAAAGAAAAGGAATTTGAGATGATATTTAAGGCTTATGATAAAGGAAAAATAAGCAAGAGCTCGATAATGGATATTCTTTCAGACATTGCAGAAGGCAGATTCAAGAATATTGACCATTACAAAGTAGAAGAGGAAGCAGACACAGAGAAAGAGATTGAAAAGATTGTAAAAGAAAAGCCAGGACTTTCAGCAGGCGGCTACATGGGCCTTATAATGGCAAAATTCAAAGGAAAAGTTGATGGAAAGAAAGCAATGGATATTCTGAAAAAATTTATGAAATAATCAATACAATTCCAAAATCTTTTTAAACAGCTGTAAATCATATCTGATTCTCTTATTTACAATAAACTAAACGGGGTAGAAATAATGGCAAATTCAAAATATGTTTACTTCTTTGGCGCAGGCCAGACAGAAGGAAAAAAAGAGATGAAATCGCTTCTTGGAGGAAAAGGCGCTAACTTGGCAGATATGGCAGAAATGGGAATTCCTGTTCCGCCTGGATTTACAATAACAACAGAAGTATGCGACTTATATTACAAAAACAACAGGTCATACCCAAAAGAGATTCTTGAAGAAATACAGAAAAACCTTGTAAAACTTGAAAAGACAATGGAAAAAAAGCTTGGTGACCCTGTTGATCCATTGCTTGTCTCAGTAAGGTCAGGCGCAGCAGCATCAATGCCTGGGATGATGGACACAATCCTTAACTTGGGGTTAAATGATATCTCAGTATTAGGCATTGCAAAAAAGACGAATAATGAAAGGTTTGCATGGGACGCATACAGGAGATTCATACAGATGTTCGGCAATGTTGTGATGGGTGTTGAGCATGCAGTCTTTGAAGAAGCACTGCACAATGCAAAAAAGACAAAAGGCATTGAGTTTGACACAGAGCTTGACGCAAATGACCTTAAAAAATTAGTAGATACTTACAAAAAGTTAATCAAAAAAGAAAAAGGCATTGAATTTCCACAGGAGCCGAAAAAGCAATTGCAGATGGCAATCGATGCTGTGTTCGGCTCATGGAACAATCCAAGGGCAATCTCTTACAGGAGATTGAATGACATCAAAGGCTTGCTGGGCACAGCAGTAAATATCCAGTCAATGGTCTTTGGAAACAAAGGCGAGACATCTGGAACAGGAGTTGCATTCACAAGAAATCCAAGCACAGGCGAAAAGAAGATCTACGGTGAATTCCTGATGAACGCCCAGGGAGAAGATGTTGTTGCAGGGATAAGGACACCTCAGCAGATTGAGCAGCTGGCAAAAGTCATGCCGCAGTGCTACAAGGAATTCATGGATATTGCAGGCAGATTGGAAAACCATTACAAAGACATGCAGGACATGGAGTTCACAATAGAAGAAGGTAAACTTTTCTTCCTGCAGACAAGAAACGGAAAAAGGACAGCTGCAGCAGCAGTCAAGGCAGCAGTTGATATGGTAAATGAAAAATTGATTACAAAAGAAGAAGCAATAATGAGAGTCCAGCCGTCTTCATTAGACCAGTTATTGCATCCTCAGCTTGATCCTATTGCAAAGAAAAAGGCAAAGATTATTGCAAAAGGCCTTCCTGCATCTCCAGGAGCAGCTGTCGGAGAGGTTGTATTCACAGCAGAGCATGCAATGGCTGAAACAGAAAAAGGCAAAAAAGTTATTCTTGTAAGACAGGAAACATCTCCTGAAGATATTGAAGGAATGAATGCTGCAAAAGGCATCTTGACAGCAAGAGGAGGAATGACATCACATGCAGCAGTTGTTGCAAGAGGAATGGGCAAATGCTGTGTCTCAGGCTGCGGCGACATTGATGTTGATGAAAAATCAAAGCAATTCAGGATAAAAGACCTAGTTGTCAAAGAAGGAGAATTTATTACATTAGACGGCTCAACAGGTGAAGTGTTTTTGGGAAAAATGCCAGTTGTTGACCCTGAGATGTCTGGCAACTTTGTTACATTGATGAAATGGGCAGACGAATTCAGAAAACTGAAAGTCAGGACAAATGCAGACATTCCCAGGGATGCAGAGGTTGCTGTGAAATTCGGAGCAGAAGGGATCGGCCTGTGCAGGACAGAGCATATGTTCTTTGAAGGTAAAAGGATAAAAGCAGTAAGGGAGATGATACTTGCGTCTGATCTTGATGGCAGAAAAAAAGCATTGGCAAAGCTTCTCCCATATCAGAAATCAGATTTCACAGGCTTGTTCAGGATAATGGGAGAAAGGCCTGTCACAATTAGGCTATTAGACCCGCCTTTGCACGAATTCCTTCCTCAGGAAGACAAAGAGATAATGGAATTGTCAAAAGAGATGAAAGTTCCTGTTGACAAGCTTAAAATAAAGATTGCAGAATTGCACGAATTCAATCCCATGCTTGGCCACAGAGGCTGCAGATTGGGAATAACATTTCCAGAGATAACAGAGATGCAGGCAAGGGCAATCTTCGAGGCAGCGATAGAAACAGGCGCAAAGCCGGAAATAATGGTTCCGTTAGTCGGGCATTTGAAAGAACTGCAGAACCAGAAAGAAATTATTGTAAGGGTTGCAGCAGAAGTTATGGATAAAAAAAAGAAAAAGATAGATTACAAGATTGGGACAATGATAGAGGTTCCGAGAGGAGCTTTGGTAGCAGACCAGCTTGCAAAAGAAGCAGAGTTCTTCAGCTTTGGAACAAACGACCTTACACAGATGGGCTGCGGCTTTTCAAGGGATGATTCAGCAAGGTTCCTGAAACAGTATGTTGAGTTAGGTATTTATGACAAAGACCCATTCCAGACTTTAGATAAGGAAGGCGTTGGACAATTGATAAAGATTGCTGTTGAAAAAGGCAGATCAACAAGGATAGATATCAAGCTGGGAATCTGCGGAGAGCACGGCGGAGACCCAAGCTCAATAGAATTCTGCCATATTGTTGGACTAAGCTATGTAAGCTGCTCCCCATACAGGGTTCCGATTGCAAGATTGGCAGCAGCGCAGGCAGCATTGAAGAACAAATGAAACCAAAATTGCTGTACATTGACAGGAATCCTTTTTCCTGGTCTAATCCTGGAACAAGGAACGAGTATTCAAACAGGGAGCACGATATATACAGGACATTGGCAGAAAGATATAATGTATTCCTTTTGCATGATCTGCTGGATATCGCAGATGAGGCTTTTAAGGGATATGATATCCTTCTTACGCATCTGCAGGATGACAAAGAAACAAAATATTTCAGTTACCATGAAAGCATCGAAAAGCTGAAGAGAATAAGGCAAGCATATCCTCAGCTCAAAATTATTATATACACAGGAGCTGATCCAAGAGGGGCAAGCTGTGATGACCTGAAAAAAGCAGGTGTCTCTGCTGTTGTCAGAAAAAGGAATATCAAAAGATTGAATGAGGATATTGCTGAGATAAATAAATGTCTGGAAGAGATTCTTCAGTCAGAGCTCAAAAATCATCCTTCATGGCTTGGATAAGCCTTTGACGGATAGAACTGGCTCACTTCCTCAAACGGCAGGAAGCTCTTGAGCTTGAACCATTTCTTTATGAATGCCTGCAGGATATATGCTTCCCTGTAAAGCTCAAGCTTGAATGTCTCCAGGTCTTTCTTGTATATCCTTTTCTGGAAAATGTCCTTGAATGGTTTTAAGAGCTTGCTTTTTGCAAACTCCCCTGTATAATCAAACTCAATGACAGTTCTTACTTTTACTTCCAGCTCGCCTTTGTTTGCCTTGAATTTCTTCCCGTCTCTCATGACCTCTGTTTCAGTAATCACTAATGTATGGAAATCTAAATCAATATGATATTTGAAATATTTATTGTTGCCTGGTATTTTCTGTAGCCTCCACCACCAGAAATGCTCTTTTGCGCCTCTTGCATCGATTCTTTCAAGATAGAATGTCTCGCACTTTTCTGCATTATCCTCAAGATTCCCTCTTGCATCGATAGCCTTCCAGCCATACTCTAAAAGCCAGTCCTTGAGGTTTTCATAGAAATCTCCCATATTAAAGATATCTTTATATTTGACAGCAAAGTCTGCAACAGATATGGGATTCTCCACTTTATAGACAGTCATAATAAATTGTATCTTAGGATGGTATATAAATCTTTCTGGCAAAATTGCACCCGAATGGCAATAAAGGATAAAGAAACATTTCGGTTAACTTATAAGCTTATCAAACTCTTCTTTTTCAATCTCAATTTTATATCCAGCTGTTTGCTTTATTGCAGTTTCATAATCAAGTCTGTTTTCAGGCTTGCTTAGCTCCCTTGAAGCAACCTTAACCAAAGAATCAAGATGAAGCAATTCATTTCCATTGGGCAATTGTTCAACAACTAGCTCGTCCTTAAAATTCTTAAAAAAGGTTCTAAGGCTCCAAAAAGAATATCCTATAACCTTATCCTTTTCAAAATAAGAATAGTTTACAGTAAGGAAAAGATCAATCCGCTTTGCAATCTCTGTTTCATTGAACAAATATAATTCAATTATTTGCCCGGATTCATTATAAAAACCGCCTGGCTTCCATTGTTCTGGACTGCATTTTACTGTCCCATTTTTAATTGCTCCAATCAAATCATCTATGTTTTCAAACTTATCGATTTCCATCATAAAAAGATTTGATTCAAAATATATAAATCTTACCAAACAGATTCTCAAAACAACCGGGTGTGGGACAATAAAGTCCCAAATTAATCCCTTAAAACAATGACATAGACCCTTTTGCCTATGTATTTCTTCTGAGCATCTATTTTTGCGCCATT
>JAGVIO010000120.1 GCA_020056025.1 archaeon | reverse complement strand
CTGCAAGCTTGGAATTGACTGCGATGATAATAATTCAAATATAAAGCCGTCTGCTGTTGAATGGTGTGATACAGAGGACAATGATTGTGATGATGTGAAGGATGAGGATTGTGTTAAGCTTCAGGTCGCAGGATACGCCCTAAAGCAGCCTTCGAACTTGAATTTTGGCAAAACCTGCAGCAATACGCTTAATGACTGCTGCAATGCTTATGATCCCCTTTGCAAATTAGAATGCATAGAGCCCGCATTTGAGTCAAGCCCAAGCCTCTGCTGCATGCCTGGCGAAGTCATAATAAACAGCAAATGTGTTGATAAACTGCTTCAATCAGGTCAAGGAGACTGCAATAAAAACAATGACTGCAGTTTTGGACTGCACTGCTCATTTAGCCCTGCAGGAAATTATGATGATAATAGCAACATCCAAGATCTTGCTAGAGTACTCCAACTCCAGATGTTAACAGGAGAGGAATTTATGCAGATGGGCGCTGTTTCAAAAGGTGGAGGTAAATGGGGGCTTACTGATTATTGCTGCCCAGATGGTACAGAGTACGACCTAAACACAAAGAAATGTGAAAAATGTGGTGTCTATGATTTTAAAGGCTCAAAAGACTACTGCAAAGACAAGGCTGTAGCAGGATGCCTTTGTGAAGAGGCAGAAGGCCAATGCTCTTCCTCAACTGAGTGCAACTATAGGCTATACTGCTCAAATGATATACTTGGCCAACTAACAGATTACCTGTCTTCATTACTTGATTTTGAGATTTTTGGTATAAAATTAGGAGACATTCCTTCACTTGGAATTATTATGAGAATTCCTATACTTATATTAAATAAATTATCTGGCTTCTTAAGAGACTATCCTCCTAATTATTGCTGCCCAAAAGGCACAAGATGGGATGGCAATTCCTGCACTAAATTCATAACAGACGTAGAGGACCCTGAAAAAGTATGCAGCCTGTGCAATAATTTCCTTTGCAATGAGCCTACATGCTCCAGCCTTGGAGACTGCTGTTTTGATGAAACAACCAAGACTTGCAGCAGCTGCAAGAACCTAAACTATAAGGAATATGGCTGCACAAAGTCCAGCGATTGCTGTGATATTGATACAAGATGCAACTCAGAAATAGATCTGTACTGTAGTATAAAAGATAATGAAAATAAAGGGGCTTGCTGCCAGGTTTTCAATTATGCAGATGAAAAAGGAAATCTCCATGAAGTTAAAGAAACATGGGGTGGGGCTCAGTGCATTGACAATAGATTAAGCATAAACCAGCCTGGCTGCGAGCAGGATTGGGACTGCAAAGACAGCCTGCACTGCTCAATTAACCCTAGATTTTTTGGAGAAAACTATTGCTGCTCTCAAGGTACAGAATATAATTTAGCTACAGGCAAATGTGAAGTTTGCGGGGTCTATGCTAATCCAGGAGACAGCGATTATTGCGAGCAAAAAGCAAAGCATGGATGCGCATGCGACAAAGAAGAAGGAAAATGCAGCTCTGCAGAAGAATGCATGCTGGGATTATATTGCTCAAACTCAGAGGCTTGCTGCCCAAAAGGAACTGTCTGGGATGGCAGCAAATGCATAGGCTCTCAACCAGGAGAATGCAGCTCATGCAATGGTTTCTTATGTTCTGAAACAGATTGCTTCTCTCTTGGAGAAAACTGCTGCTTTTCAGAAACAGGAGGCTTATTCTCCAAAGGGATATGCTCTGAATGCAAAAACCTGTCCCACAATAAGGCAAGCTGCAATGATGACAGTGATTGCTGTGATATGGACACAGGCTGCAACAAAAAAGTAAAATTAGACTGCGTATCAGATTTATTCCTGCCTACAAATACCTGCTGTTACCCATGGGAATCCCAAAATATCCTGACAGGAAAATGTTTGGTAGGTGAAGGAGATACTGATGAAGATAGGTTTATAGATATAGTGGAATTAAGGTATTATGCAAACCCTTCAGACAAGTTAGATACGCCTGTTTCAAGGACGTTTTCTGTAAGCTGCGGTGACTTATTTCTATATGACAATGATGCTGATGATTTTGAACGATATATTTCGATATTAAAAATTAACCCACTGGCATTTTTGCCTTTTACAGGCCAGTCTGCAGCAGTCAAGATTGACCTGACAGGGGACATCGATATCGATACTTCGCAGACAGCCGATTTAGGATATGCTGGCGGGTTTATAAGGGGAGCTGTCGGCGGACTTGTCGACGATGTAACAGCTATAGGAAGCCTTATAGTTCTTCTCATAAAAGGAATACACTACCTCTCTACTAAGGTAATTAATTTGCCTTCAGACACAGGAGAAAAAGTAACTGCAGTATATCATGCACTAGGTGAAGAAGGAATATTAAGCAGAACAGGCGGCTTATTTGTAGATGGTATCGGCTATATATCTGAAAGAGGCGAGTTCTATTCAATATCTTCTACAGAATGCGGAAAAGTTGAATTTATCAAAGGATTTACCAGAGGATTTCTCACAGGATATATAGTTGAGCAGGTAGCATCAACTTTTGCAACTGTTGCTATTATCGATGCGATTAAAGTCGGAGCATTTGCATATAAATTTGGAGGGTTTTTGGCTAAGCTTGCCAAAAGATATGGCATCGAGCTAGGCAGGGTTGCAGAAGTCCTTAAACTTGATAAATATGTAAGCTGGGGTACAAATGTTGAAGGAAAATCATGGCGCGGATTATCTAAGATTATAGATGTTCTTGGAGAAAAAGCAGTAATAGGTATTGGAAAAGAAAGAAGTGTCACCTTCTTAAGGCAGATGTCTGTAAGGGTAGTTGACTTAGGAGAAGAGTTGACTGAATCAGCATTAAAGAAATTCTTAAGATCCTCTATAGGTAAAATGTCTTTTGAGCAGGGATTTTCAAAACAAGCCCAGCTGATTCTTGCCAAGGCATTGCAGGAAGAAAGCCTGTTCAACAAGCTACTAAACAACGGGCCACTAAAAGATCTTTTTGTTGGATTGGCCAAAAGGCCCGATATGATTCAAAGATTTGGAATAACCATTGACAAACTCGCCACAGAATTAGGCAATGATGTTGTCACAGATTTGATCCGAGCCAGGGCTGCAAGAACTGCATTTACATCTTTTGACGATACTACTTTAATCAAGCTGCTGTCCAGGCCCGAAAGGGTTAAAATAATCGAAGGCATAGCAGCAAAAGGCAGGATAGAGCAGAGCCTTGGCAGAGTAATTGATACTATCCATGTAGTTGGGCAGGATGGTTATGATTTAATTGACGACACTGCAAGAGCCATGGCATTCCTGGCAGATGAAGGAGCGCAGTCCCAGTTTAAGCAGATTGAAAAGTTCGGCTTGGAACAGATATTGCCCGAAGGCGGAAGGTTAAGAGTAACTTTTGTCCACAAAGGAGAAGGATATCTTGCCACATTTACAGGTTTCGGAGAAGTTGAGATTAATCTGGACAGATTGAGCGCAATCGCAGCAAACAAGAGGGTGCTGCCTCATGAATTCTCTCATGCAGATATTATTCTTAGGGAGCAGGTAGTAGAAGGCAGAGGCCTGACTGCATTAAGGGAGATGAGGACAGACCTTAACGCAATAAAATATGTCGGAGACAGTTACCGGTCTGCTTTGGTCAAAGAGATTGCCTCAAGAAATTATGAGAGCACATTCTCCCAAATAAGGCAGATGGCAGCATTGCAGGCAAATGTGGTAAATAAACAAAAAATATGGAGCTCATGGCTTCAGTACTATCAGGAAGCAGTCTATTACAAGGTAGATGATGCAGCAAGGCAGATGGAAGCAATCACAGCAAGGGAGTTCGGAGATGATGCATTAGCTGCAATGAAGAGCACAGTAGATGAATTCCAGTCTGCGCTAGACAAGGGCTATGAAGATCTTATACTAAATCCAGTACTGATTGAGTCATTATCAGCAAAGGCAGAAGGATTTTTGGAAAGGATAGTTCCAGCTATGTTTGATGACATTGCGGCAAGGATTAGTGATGAAGCAGCATCCACACTAAAAGGAATACTTGCCGTAGTTGATGAAGGAACTAAATCAACGTTCCTTAGGGGAATAGATGATCTTTTGAACCAATATGATCTAAAAATTAGTGAAGCATTCATAACAAGCGCACAAGTAATAAATACAAAAGAAGGAATATTCGCCTCAATTGAATTTATTGAAGATGTTGGTAGAACAACAGATCTGCCAGGGATATATAATTTAATAAGCAGATCACAAACAGCATATAGCGGCCCTAGATTTGAAATTAAGTTAGCAAGAGCTTTAAAAGAAAAAGTTTATAAAAATATTAAACCTATAGTGGGGTCAGAGCTCAAAACACCATTAGGTCCTCAAGAAACAGACGCATTTGTTAAAGAATTTGACCATATTTGGGAAGGGAAATCTAATTGGGGGACAATAACAGAAAATAGTCCTAATTG
>JAGVIO010000087.1 GCA_020056025.1 archaeon | reverse complement strand
CGAGCCAGGGGAAAGGACAGCAGAAGCATACCAAAGGATATCGCTTCCTAAGCAGATGATTGACAAGAGCAATGACATGTACGGAACCTTTACTACAAGATATGACAGGGAATGGCAAGGAGCATTCACAGGCGGATGGAAGATAAATTCAGTTGAAGCAGATCTCTACAGCACAGGGAAAGAGATAGACAAAAGCAAACAGACACTTGCATTCATGGGAACAGCTGTCTATGTGCCAGTTCAGGATGACAAAGGAGTATATTCAGGAGCAAGCAAAGGCATTGTTATTGACAGAGATGGAAAGGTAACAGGAACAATAACAGTTGGTGAGGATGGAAAGCCGATTGTCACTTCAGTAATTAAAATAGGCCTGCCTGAAAGCGGAGAGTTAAAGTTAATAAATAGTGTTGATAAAAAAGATACTACTATTTCTGCAGACGAAGTCAAAAAATACAAAGAAGAATATTCTGCCGCACAATCGAGAAGAGCTGTCCAGGGATTTTTCTTTGTTCCATTGGCAGAAGGAGCCAAATTCGGAGGCTATTCAACATTATTCTTCGGCAAAGACAAGGTTGCGCAGTGGAGAAGGGATATGGATGCTGCATTCTGCAAGATGTATCTTGGCGGAATAAACTGCTGGGCATCAAAGATATGCGAATCACAGTATGACAAGTCAGCAGACGGAACAACATACATCTTCACTCCAGACGGAATGGCAACAGCAGCTGCTCATGTTGAGGCAGAAAGATCCTCCCCTATAGTTGTCCCTGGAGTGCAGACACAGTATTTCTACAAAATCACATTCTATGTAAGGGCTGTTGATGAGGATGTTGAATTCAACTTGTTATTAGATGGAGTTCCTTACTTCACTGCAAACAAGAAACTTACTGCTCCAAAGGCAGATGCAAAGACAGAAGAGGAGAAAAGAGGAGCTCCTGAATACATTGCAAAAGGAGAAAATGCAGAGATATTCTACAGCTTCAAGAAATTCTCAAAAGTCTGCCTTGATTTCACAAAAGGCAATATCAAAGACACATGCAACAAGATACCACAGTCAGACTACAGCGTAAACAACTATAAGAAATCCCAGCAGCAGCCATCAGGAGTGCCAACAGGAATAGGAGCAGCTCCGGGAATGGCAACACCTGCCGGAAAGAATTCTGCGATTGGGTTTGCGTGAAAATTTAAATAGACAATAATGTCTATACCTATAGATAAAAATGTCTACAGCCTTGAATACCACTGGACACCCTGTCCAGTGCTTACAAGCCGTATAACCATTGAATTCTGCGTTTTTGCCACCACTGGTCACTGGACAGCTGCCCTCCCAAAATATATTAACTACTTCTACTATAAGAGAGATTATGAAAAAGATTATGCCAACAAAAGTCATTGACTCTGCTTATCAAAGCATAAGAAATGTTCTTGAACAAGCAAGAGCTTCTGCTTACAGGGCGGTCAATGCAGCAATGGTTCAAGCTTATTGGCAGATAGGCAGAATCATAGTTGAAGAAGAGCAAAAAGGCAAAGAAAGGGCAGAATATGGCTCTGAAATGCTTAAAGGTTTATCACAAAAATTGACAAAAGAGTATGGAAAAGGGTTTGACGAATCAAACCTCAGGAATATCAGGCAGTTTTATATCATTTTCTCAAATTGTGACGCACTGCGTCACGAATTGAGCTGGACACATTACAGGCTCCTGCTCAGAATAGAAAAAGAAAATGCACGAAGTTTCTACATGCTGGAATGCATAAGCAATAAATGGAGCACAAGGGAGCTTGAGCGGCAAATTAATTCGTTATTGTATGAAAGACTGGCATTAAGCAAGGATAAAAACAAGGTAAAGCAGCTTTCATTAAAAGGCCAGGTCATCCAAAAGCCAGAAGATATTGTGAAAGACCCCTATGTGCTGGAATTCCTCAACCTTAATGAAAACAAAAATTTGATTGAAAAGGATATTGAGCAGGCTTTGATAGATAAGCTGAACAAATTCATCTTAGAGTTGGGCAAAGGCTTTTCTTTTGTTGCAAGGCAGAAAAGGATTACTGTCGATGGCGAGCATTATTACATAGACCTTGTTTTCTATAACTACTTGCTAAAGTGTTTTGTGCTCATTGACCTAAAGGTCGGAAAATTAACTCATCAAGACATTGGCCAGATGGATTTTTATATAAGATATTTTGAGAAAGAAGAAATGAACAAAGGCGACAATCCTCCGATTGGAATCATATTATGCTCTGACAAGAATGAAGTCATGGTCAAATACACGATGCTTAACAAAAGCAAGAAGATATTTGCCTCTAAATATAAGATTTACCTTCCGTCTGAAAAAGAGCTGAAGGAAGAGCTGAAGCTGGAGAAGCATTTCATTGAGATGGAAAGGAAATGAAGGAACCGGCAAAATCACAAAACTCACCCTTCAGGGAAGAATCCTGCAATTGGGTTTGTGTAAAAATTTGATACCATTGATTCATGAATATGAACGCGATGCGTTCAGAATTGAGCTTGACATATTTACCTTCTGTCTGAAAAAGAGCTGAAGGCAAAAATCATCAAAGAAAAGCACCCCTAGGAATTGATAAATCATAAGTTTATTCGAAAACAGCAATCATTGTAGGAAAGGACGCTGAATGGGTTTGCGCAAGATTTATATATAAAGTAAAATTCAACAAAAACTGAAAATGAAAGGCTATACGATAGACAATGGCGTAATTGTAATAAACAGAGAGTTCACAGAATTGGATTTATTTGTAAAATCATTTATAGACATACTTAAAAAGCATGCAAATTACCTTATTGTCAGCGGTTTTGTGAGCATTTCCACAGGAAGGACAAGAGGAACAGAGGATATTGATATTCTTGTGCCATTGCTTCCCAGAGAGAAATTTTCAGCACTTTTCAAAGACATAACTGATAATGGTTTCTGGTGCTATCAGAGTGACAGCGCAGATGAAGCATACACATACCTTCAGGGAATGAGCAGCATAAGGTTTGCAAGGGCAAATGAGATGTTTCCTAATATTGAATTCATTCCTGTGACAGAGGCGAGAAAAGCAAAGTTTTATGAGCTTAACCACCCACAGAAGATCAAGGTGGATGGCCTGGAGTTCAACATCCCTCCGATTGAATTTGAGATATTATATAAAGAGATTGTGCTTGCCGGAAAAAAAGACATTGAGGATGCAAGGCACTTAAGGGCATTTTTCAAAGACATAATAAAGGAAAGCAAATTCAAGGAATATGAGACAATCATAAGGAGCGAAAGCAGATGAAGCCGAAAACAGACTTGGATTATGTTACCTTGTACGCTGAAAAGCTGGGCAAAGACAATTCATTGTTCAGGCAGCAGAAGATGCTCATCGAGTCTCAGATGCAAGCCAGCTCTTCATTGTTCAAAAATATGTTCAGCAAAAGAGATTTCAAGAAGTGCGCAAGAGAATACCTTAAAAGGATAAGGCTAATATAACAATTTATATATCCCATCCTAACAATCTGAAGCCAATAATATTTATAAAACCAGAAACTCCTGTTGCTGAACAGCGTGAAGAATTCTGGGCAGATTGATGAAGAGACAAGATTCAGGAAACCAACTGGTTATTGTTTTTTCTGCCGTAGAGCCTGTCCAATCTCTCCTGGTAGAAATTGACCATCTCATAGTTTTTCCTGAAAGACGGAATTTTTGCATCCTTTTTCATAACATAAGCCTTAAAATTCACTTCCAATGCTTTTTCCAATGTTTCTTTGTCATTCAGATGCGATGCAGCTAAATTATCTAAAATTTGTACAGCTTCATTGAGGTAGAAAAATCTTGATATTCCAGCATCTAGCATTCCCAACAGGTTGTTTGCTTTATCCAGTTCTTTTCTTTTTCCAACAGGCATATAAACACCAGTCAAACAAGTTACTTATAAAGGTTGTTGTTTTTTGCGCAGCTCCTTCATCTGCTCAACAACCTCATTTGCTGTGGCAAAGGCTCCAAGCTCAGCTGTCCTTTTATTCCAATGAGTATCACTTCCTT
>JAGVIO010000077.1 GCA_020056025.1 archaeon | reverse complement strand
TAAATTTTTATATATAAAACATGTAAAAAATTGCCATAAACTTTATATACTTCTGAATGCTTTTTTCAGGCGCTCATGACTAAGATAAACAAATTGGTGATGCACGGCTTTAAGTCTTTTGCCAGAAGGACAGAATTGGTATTTGGCGACAAGTTCAACTGCGTCTTAGGGCCAAACGGATCCGGAAAATCAAATATTCTTGATGCACTGTGCTTTGTGCTTGGAAGATTAGGCTCAAAATCCCTGAGAGCAGAAAAGACAGCAAACTTGGTCTACAATGGCGGAAAGACAAAAAAGCCTATGAAAGAAGGCGAAGTCTCAATATATTTTGACAATTCCAAAAACACTTTTCCAGTAGAAGGCCCTGAGGTAAAGATCTCAAGAATAATCAAAGACGATGGCCAGAGCATCTACATGATCAATGATGACAAATGCACAAGGCAGCAGATCATTGACTTGTTGTCTGTTTCAAAAATTGACCCTGAGGGCTATAACATTATCTTGCAGGGCGACATTGTGCATTTTACTGAAATGCCTTTGGTTGAAAGAAGGCAGCTGATTGAAGAGATTGCAGGGATTTCTGTCTATGAGGACAAGAAGCAGAAAGCACTTTCTGAGCTTGAAAAGGTTGATGCAAGATTAAGAGAAGCAGGAGTGATTCTTGCTGAAAGAAGGAAATACCTTGAAGAGCTGAAGAATGAAAGAGACCAGGCAATGAAGTTCAAGGAGCTTGAAGTAAAAATTAAAGAGAACAAGGCTTCGATAATCTATCTGCAGATACAGGCAAAAGAAGCTGACAGGGCAAAGCTGGAAGAGAAGATGGCTGAGCGGAAATCAAAGCTTGATGAATTCAATAACAAGATCAGCCAGGTAAAGCAGCTGATAGAAAGCAAAAAGAAAGGCATTGAGGCAATAAACAAAGAGATTGAGGAAAAAGGGGAAAAAGCCCAGGTGACAATACAGAAAGAGATTGAATCGCTTAAAGTCGAGATTGCGACAAACAAGACAAAGCTGACAGGGTTAAGGGGAGAAGTTGACAGGATTGATTTAAGGAAAAAAGAATTAGAAGGAGAGCTGTCTGAGATTGACGAGCAGATAGCTGATCTGAAATCCAAAGGCAAAGAGGCAGAAGCAACAAAGAAAGAGATGTCTACTGAGCTGAAAAAAATATCTGCAAGGATACAGAAATTCAAGTCAGAGAATTCCATTGATGATTTCACAGAGATTGAGAAGAAGATTGAAGAGATTGACAGGGAAGTTGAACTAAAGCAGAAAGACATTGAAGTGTTAAGGCAGAAGCAGCAGGATATCATAAGAAAAAAAGATGCACTGGAATACCAGATAAACACAATTGACGGAAACATCGAGAAAGTAAAGCAGATTGAAATCGAGCATCATGACCAGATTGTAAAGCTCAAGGAGATGAAAGAAGAGCTGAAGCGCGCTTTGGCACAGCTGAGCAAGTGCCTAAATGAAGACAGCACTTTTGCTGTGCAGATAGGCGACAAAAAAAGGCTATTGAATTCTGTCCAGGAAGAGCTGGCTAAACTTCAGGCAAGGAATGCCTCAATAAAAGAGCAGGCTGCAAGAAGCTTGGCTGTGCAGTCAATCCTTGACAGGAAGGAAAAAGGAGTTTACGGAACAGTTGCTTCGCTTGGCAATGTCTCTTCCAAATATGCGCTTGCTCTTGAGGTTGCAGCAGGCCCGAGGATAAATAGCCTTGTTGTTGAAGATGACAGGGTTGCTGCTGAGTGCATAAAATATCTTAAAAGGAACAGGCTCGGAACAGCTACATTTTTGCCGCTCAATAAGATAAAGCCGCGCGATGAAGAAGGGGAATTTGATGATATACTGGACAATGACGGAGTTCACGGCTATGCAATCGAGCTTGTGAATTTTGACAAGAAGTTCTCAAAGATTTTCTCTTATGTCTTTGGAAAGACAGTTGTTGTTGATGACATTGACACAGCCAGGAAATTAGGCATCGGAAAAGCAAGGATGGTGACTATTGACGGAGACATGGCAGAGCATTCTGGCGCAATGCAGGGCGGATTCAGGAAAGCAAAAGAAGGCGTCGGATTCAAGGAAAAGGAAGTTGTCAAGGGCATTGAGGACAAGACAGCTGAGATGCATGAGCTTTCAGAGACAATCTCTGTGTTTGAGAAGAAAAGGGCTGAGAATGAAGAAGATATAACAAAATTGAGATCAAGGAGAGCAGAGCTTGAAGGAGAGATAATCAAAGGCGAGAAATCACTGCACCTTGATTTAGGCGAGATTGACTCTTCTGAGAAGGTAAAAGATGATCTTAAGAAACAGCAGGAAGATACTGACAAAGAGATGGCAAAGGTTGATGACCAGATTGTTGAAGTAAATACAGTCATGGCACAGCTTAAGACAGACAAGCAGCAGTTAAGGGAGAGGATGAGCCTGATAAACAATCCTTCTGTGCTTGCCGAGCTAGCTTCTTTCCAGGAAAGAGAAGTCAAACTGAAAGAAGAGATTATGCAGCTTGATTCTGATATCAAGAACTATGAGCAGCAAGTTTCCACTATCAAACTGCCTGAGAAAGAGAAGATAGCAGGCATACTGAAGCAGCAGGACAAAGAAAGAGGGGATTTCAAGGCAAAAATTTCTGAGCTTATTACAAAAGTCAAAGCGGATGAAGAAGAGCTTTCTGTAAAAGAAGCTTCTGCAAAGGATTTCTATGCAAAGTACAGGGAATTATTTACCAACAGGTCGAGATTTGAGGATGAGATTGGAAAAGAAGAGCATAAGATTGAAGGCATGCGCGAGGACAGCAAAGCTGTTGAGATGAAGATAAACGAGTTTACGATTGGAAATGCTGAGATCCTGGGAAAGCTTGCTGGCCTGCAGGAAGAGATGAAACAGTATGAAGGCGTCAAGGTTATAACAGACAAGCCTGAGAATGAATTGAGAGAGGAATTGTCAAAGTATGAAAGGAATGTGATTGAGATAGGCTCTGTCAATATGAGGGCGCTTGAGGTGTATGATGCTGCTGAGCAGGAATACCAGACTTTGCTCGGCAAAAAGGAGAAATTAGGCAGCGAGAAAGAAGAAGTGATGAAGATGATGGATGAAATCGAGTCAAGGAAAAAAGAACTGTTCATGGAGAGCTTTGATTTCATAAATGAGAATTTCCAGAGAATATTTTCGCTGTTGTCCAACAAAGGAGAAGGCTCGCTTGTTTTGGAGAATGAAGAAAATCCGTTTGAAGGAGGGCTTGACATAAAAGTAAGGATAACAGGAAGGAAGTTCTTAGATATAAGATCGCTTTCTGGCGGAGAAAAGACAATGACTGCTTTGGCGTTTATTTTTGCAATACAGGAATATGACCCTCATTCATTCTATATACTTGACGAGGTTGATGCTGCTCTTGACAAGCAAAATTCAGCAACCTTGGCGCAGATGATAAAGCAGCATGTTGACAGGGCGCAGTATATTGTCATCTCGCACAATGACAATCTTATTTCAGAAGCAGATATACTTTACGGAATCTCTATGGATGAGCATGGTGTTTCGAAAGTGACGAGCTTGAAGATATAAAAACAGATAATTTTATAACCCTCTTTTCAATTCTTATTATTATTGGTGATAGAATGGCTAAAAAAATAAAGAATCTTCTTGTTCTTAATGTAGGAAGCTCTTCATTGAAATTCTGCATGTTTGTGAAAAGGAAGAATGTACTTTCTGGCAAATGCGACAGGATTGGGCAGAAGGAAAGCTATATTGAATTTAAAGACCAGGTTATGTCAAAGACTGTGAAAAAGAGAATATCTGGCTTCAGGGCTGCTGTCAATGAAGTGATGAATCTTATTGAAAGAAAAGACATTGATTTTGATGCAATTGCGCATAGAGTTGTCCACGGAGGAAGGTTTGAAAAGCCATGCCTGATAACAAAGGATGTTGAGAATGAAGTCAAAAGGTTCTCTGAATTTGCTCCGTTGCACAATGTTCCTGAACTGGAAGTAATTAAGATATGCAGGAAATTCAAAAAGCCGCAGTATGCTGTGTTTGACACTGCTTTTTTCTCAACAATGCCTGAGAAAGCTTACACTTATGCTATTCCTCTGAAGATCGCAAAGAAGTTTGATATCAGAAGATATGGTTTCCACGGGACATCGCACAAGACGATATCAAGAGGGCTTAAGGGAAAGACAATAACATGCCATCTGGGAGCAGGCTGCAGCATTTCTGCAATAAAAAATGGAAAAGCAATTGACACTTCAATGGGCCTTACGCCTCTTGAAGGCCTGATGATGCAGACAAGAGCAGGTGATGTTGATCCTGGACTGATAATCTTCCTTGACAGCAAAGGATATGATACGAATAAGATCCTTAACCATGAGTCTGGTTTCAAGGCATTTTCTGAGTTTGTAGATATAAGAGATATTCTTGTTAATCTGAATGACAGAAATGTAAGGCTTGCGCTTGACATCTTTGTTTACAGGATTGTGAAATATATAGGAGCATACACTGCTGCACTGACTGGACTTGATAATTTAGTGTTTACAGCAGGCATCGGAGAGAATGTTCCTTTTATCAGAGAGCTGATATGCAATCATCTGAGTTATCTTGGAGTAAAGTTTGATGATGATAAAAATAGGAAGAATGAAAGACTGATATCTGCCAAAAATTCCAAAGTAAAGGTTTATGTCATAAAGACAAACGAAGAAGAGTCTATTGCTGAAGAAGTTTATATGGTTTGATTAGGTTCATTCTCTTGGCGCATAATCATCCAACAGAGGCTGCTTCTGAGTTGCAAGACCCATGATTGTGCATTCTAATTCCCTGTAAACCTCTTCTACATCACGATTTTCTTCAGGGTTGACATAGAATTCTTTTATTTTGACCAATCCTGTCAATGTATTAAGACTTACCTCTTGGCTACATGAATCAAATTTTGTAAAGAAATGCGCAACCTTGTTTTTGTCAAAACCCCTTTTTACTATTTCATCCAAAATTGCTTTTCTGTATGATGCATGGGCATGTCTTGCTTCAGAAACACTTTTATATAAAGGCTCGTCTTCCTCTGGCAGCAAGCCATCTTGATCTATGCTGTCTCCTACCAGAAGAGCGTATAATCCAGAAGGATTTACCCCATCTTTTTTCAGCCTGTTAAAAGTCCTGTCCAATACCATGTCTATATGCCCTATCTCTCCTTCCATATGGAGCATACTGGTTGTTGTTTCGTTGGCGATATAACCAAACCTGTGCGCAGGATCGTAAAGAACTATTCCGAAGCTAGGTATGCTTTCCAGTTTTGTAGGGACATTTCCTATGATTATCTTATCTGATTTGACATATATTCTTGCCATATTACGGATGAAACAGGAATAACTATTTAAGCTTTTCTAAATTAACTCCTAGAAAGTGATGATTATAACTGTTTATTTTCAGAAATTTCAGTTTCTTCTGCTTCTGATTTCTTTTCTGTTTCTCCCTTATTTTCTTTCTCAGGTGTTTCATCCATTGGCTCAAAGAACCTCCTGTAAATCCTGTTAAGCTTTATTGCAACCTGTTTGAATGGCTTTATGTTAATGCCTTCTTTCTCCAGTTCAGGAAGCAGGGTCATGATGTAAGCATGCAGCTCATCCTCAAAAACATCCTGATGATACGTTCCGTCTGCTATAAGATAATCACTGATTATTTTTTTTGATTCCTGGCTTAACCCGTTCAATGTGTCCTGCACTTCTTTCCTGTACTGCATGTTTGTGTAGAACAATCCATGCGCAGTCTCGTGCTTTCTTATCTCAGGAGCTGTCTGCTTTGATACGCCTATTATATAGAATTTTGCAGGCATATACTCCCTGAACAAATCAAGAAATGATTTTTCCTTTTCAGACAAAGGGTCGAATCTGCCTAAGAAAAAAGGAGCAAGGATATCAGACGGAATATTGAATCCGGCATAATCTTCATAGTAAGTGAATTTTCCTGCCTCTTTTCCGCTTTTTGTGTTTTTTATGAACCAGCCTTTGTATTCATCCAATGTGAAAATCTTGTTTTTGAATTCAGGAGATTCAAAATATTCCTGGAATCTTAGGAATGTCTCTGCCAGATCCTTTTGATTGCTGAATTCAGCAATGAAGACGTTTCTGATAAGCTCTTTGATGCGCATGATATTGTTTGATTATGTTAAGAATATAAAGCTTTCGCACGCTAATACTTTCTGGAGCAAGTAAGGGCTCTGTCCTAAAAGTCTAGAGATAAAAGAAAAAATATTATGGCAGACTAGTCTGCCATAGATTTCAGTTCTTATTGTCCTCACTTTTTTAGAGCT
>JAGVIO010000066.1 GCA_020056025.1 archaeon | reverse complement strand
GAAAGGCACTTTTTGGCTTAAGCAAAAAGCCAAAAACCTGCTACAATTTAAAGAAATCATGAATCAGCAGGTTTTTGTTAAAAACGCAAAAGTCTAAGATTAGTAACCTTTAAATAACAAATGCTATTAGAAAGATTTAAATATATAGAATAGAGATATACCACAAAAGAGGTTTTATACATGCCGCAGCTTGATCCTTCACTAGCATACACCAAAGATACTTCAATCTATGTCAAGAAAGTTTCATGGCTTGAGCTGTTTTTTGATCTTGTCTTTGCATTGGCTTTAACCATGTCTGCAAAGTCGCTGGAAAATGTCAATGACTTTTCAAAAGAGTCGTGGATGGCGCTTGGCGAATTCCTGCTGATTTTCATATTTCTGATAATGTTTTGGTACAGGCATATGCTGCTTATGAACAGGTTTGACCATTCATCGTTTGTTGTCACTATAATGACTCTGTTCATAGGATTCATTGTTGTTGCTTTCACGCAATTCATAAGAATATGGAGAATTCCAGATATTGGTATTGAAAATATTGGAAAAAATGCTGATCTTGGAAGCTTCCTGGCAACAATAGCAATGTTCCTCGGAGTCCTGGTATTGGCTGCATTGTATTTCTTTTTCTCAGCTAGAATGATACCTGGCGGAGCAAATGAGAAGGTATGGGCAAGGACTTCTGCAAAACATATGGCTCTTGAATCTTTGGGATATTTGCTTGCTCTTCTTGTAACTCCTGCGATAAGGCCTTTCTGGTTCATTGCTGTGTTCATTTATTTCAACAGATATCCTTTTGAGACTTTCATCAATCCGAAAAAGCAGAGCACGCTGCATCCTGCACTTATCAATCTGCTGCCTGAAAATGTCAAGCACAAGATGGAAAGGATTGGGCTGTTTTCACTGCTTGTCTACGGGCTGATATTAATACTTGCTGCAGCGCCTTTGCTTGAGATAGATGATACCTTGTCTGTTGCAAAAGTCATAAATCCAATGATCATCTTTGGCCAGATTTTCCTATATGTCTCTGTAATATGGTTTATCCATTACAGGATGTTTGAGGTTGCGGAGGCAAAAGGAAACCAGTTTGCCACAATGACTTTCATAATCCTTACTTTGCTTGTTGCAAACACATTTTTTATGAAAATACTGCTGAAAGAGCCTTCGCAGGCAATCTCTATATTTTTCGCTGTCTCAAGCGGGCTGATGATGGCTATCCTTGCAACATTGTTCTGGAATGTGAAGGGAATGCAGAGTGTTTCTCTCGGAGAAAATATGATATTTGTATTCAAGCAGTGGGCTTTCTTACTGTATATTGCAGCTGGCGCATTCATCGTATCTTCATTTTTCGACATGAACATCATGCAGCTTATCTGGAAGATTATTATAATAACATTGTTCATATGCGCATTGTTTGAATTGAGGCTAAGTGTTGAATATTATATGGGAACAAGATTCAAGCCGCATTTCAAGTTCTTTGATTCGCTGAATATGACTGGAATAAGCTTTATTGTCTTAGGAGGAATAATCTTCTTTGTAATGACTACTTTGCTTAGAAAAGATCTTGCAAGCTGGTGGATGCTGACGTGGGTTGCTCCTACATTATTTGGCATTTTTGTCATCATCAACAATATGCTATTCAACAGGATAAAGCCAAACTAAAATGCTAGAGATATTCTATCTTGACGGCTCTGAAGCAAAGAAAGCGCATGTAAAAGACATTCTCAGGCTGAAGAATAAAAGAATTTGGATAGACATAACTGATCCGCACAAAGATGATATCAGCCTGCTGCATAAGATCCTGAAATTACACCCTCTTACTGAAGAAGACCTGCTTAAGGAGAATGAAAGGATAAAGGTTGAGGAGTTTCCTGAATACCTTTTCTGCGTTTTTAACGGAGTTTCCTATGCGGGCAGCAGGCTTGCGTGGTCAACTATCAAATTTCTGGCAAACAAAAACTGCATAGTCACTGCGCACAAGAAAGAGCTGGCTAATTTTGAGAGCCTGAAGAAGGAAAAAGAGCGGCTTTCTGTCCTGCTCGGCAAAGGCCCTGATTTTGTGCTGCACAGCCTTCTTGATGCAGAGGTTGAAGAGTATATGCCTATCCTGCAGAAGATAGATGATGAGATTGAGCATGTCGATGAGATAATCGCTTCAAAGCACATGAAGGATGTCATGAAAACCATTTTGAAGCTCAAAAGAGAGATCATAGAGCTGAAGAAGGTGCTGATTAACCAGAGGGAGAAGATTTCCACGCTGTCGAAAATAGATTTCAAGTTCATATCAAATGACGCAAAGCCGTATTTCAGGGATGTTTATGATGAATCCATACTCATTTCAGATCTTGTGGAAAACCAGAGGGAGATGATATCAAGCAGTGTTGAATCCTACATGTCTGCGATAAATGTGATGCAGAATGATGTTATGAAATTCATGACAACTGTTGCAACTGTTGCACTGCCTCTGACTGTTATTTCAAGCATTTATGGAACAAATTTCAAGATACTGCCTGGATCAGGGCATGACCTCGGATTCTGGATAATGATATGCGCTATGCTAATTATTGTCTTTTCCATGGCCACGTTCTTCAGAAGAAAGGGATGGTTCTAGTTTCTTGAGAAGAGTCTGCATAAGCTCTTTGTTATGGCATTTGTCTTTTAATCCGCATTTTGCGCATTTGTTCTCATTTGACTCAATGTCTGGAAGTTGCTTGTTTGTCAGAAGGAGTTTTACTTTTTCTTTCAAGTCTTTTACTTCCTGCTTGAGGAAAGGGTTGATTTGGATGTGCCTTCTTTCTCTCGTATCAAGATAGACTACAAAGCCTTCATTTATTGGTGTTTTGAATTTCTCTTCCATCAGCAAAGCATATGCTCCTAGCTGTATCTTGTGGGATGGCCAGATGCCGTTTTCAG
Organism: archaeon; assembly: GCA_020056025.1. GTDB lineage: Archaea > Nanobdellota > Nanobdellia > Woesearchaeales > WJKL01 > JAGVIO01. The sequence continues at coordinate 711 of JAGVIO010000066.1, read as the reverse complement.
GTGCTTTGCCTGTCTTTAATTCAATAGGAACACTTCCTGCAGGATACTGCTCTATCTGGTCAATTATTCCTTTTAGTTCAAGATTTTCTGATTCAATTGCAAATTCTGAGCTTATCTTTGGGATTAACTTATTCCACAATTCTTCACCATAGATATTGTTTGCTTCAATGAATTTAATTATGTTCTTTGCCCTTATTTCTGATTCTGTCCTGAAGAATGGCAATATCTGGTGATATGCCTTGAGAAGGTCTAATTTTACTGAGCTGAGCCTGTATTTGTTCTCTGCAATTGAGTCTCTTAAAAGCTTTGAATAGGTGTTAAGATAGCGCTCATAGATTGTATCAAAATTATCCTTGTCTGTTATTGTTTTGACTAAGGATTCCTCTACCTTGTTTACCTTGTCGTATGTTGCATGGCGGATAGTTCCTTTGACCAATGCTTCTTTCTCTGGTTCAAAAAGACCAAAAACCTTCTCAAGAAAAAGCTTTCTCTTGCAGTAAGAGTATGCGGAGAGCATTGAGACAGTGATTCTTAGAGGCATGGAAGCAGATTGTCAATGGTTATTTATATAGCTTGCGGGGGCAGGTGTCCAGTGACCTGTGGTGTATGCTAAGGCTCTGTCCTAAAAGTCTAGAGATAAAAGAAAAAATATTATGGCAGACTAGTCTGCCATAGATTTCAGTTCTTATTGTCCTCACTTTTTTAGAGCTT
>JAGVIO010000002.1 GCA_020056025.1 archaeon | reverse complement strand
TATCAAGAAGCATAAAGAAATGATCAGGATAATAACACCTATGGCTTTAGAATCTGCAATTTTATCGCCAAAAATAAAAAGCAGGATTCCTATAACTAAGAAGATTAGAGAATTTATTATTTTTTGACCCAATAATTTCTCAATGAAGTTCATATCAACTAGATTAATCCAAACATTTAAATATTTTCTGATATGTATTTACAAATTATGCCTCTAAGCCAGAACGCTAAACTTATTGTCTCTATTTTAGTTGACATATTCGGTTATTCATCTTATCTCATCCCTTTCTTTGTGTCGTCGTATAGCACTCTTCTTGCTCCCTCAGGCACCATTCTCATCTTATCTCCTGTTATCCTCCCTATATCTAAAGCTGTTTGTGTTGCCAATACGTCTTTCCTTTTCATTTTGTTCAGCATTACTCTGTTGGTATCTAGTAGTTTCAGTTTCATATCTAAAATTACTTTATCTGCTCCTGACATCCATTTGTCTGTTGTCCCTATTGCTCTGTTGAAGTTATTTAGATAATCGTCTATAAACGAACTGTGTGTCTGTATTATCTTTCCGTCTTTATCTAGTATTTTTATGTTTCCGTTTATTCTTGCAAGCTTCCTTGCTTTGCTGATTATTCCCATATCTTTCGATATGTCTGCAATGACTTTCCCTGTATCTTTTTCTAGTATTCTTGTCACTTTAAAGTGTGGTGCGTTTTTATCTGCTCTGAATGTTCTTATTGTTTCCTTTCCTGTATCAAAATACTTAGATTCTAATTTGGTTATCCTGCCTTTCTCCATTGCTTTTCCTGTGAATATATCTCTCTTCGCTCCTAGTGGCTGACCTTCCACTTCATAATATCCTTTTCCGGAAGGTGTCATCTTCCTCTCTATTCGTGTATATTTGTTGTTTATTTCGTTCAGTGTTCTTTCTATCTTTTCTGAGTATCCTTTATAATCTTTGTTTCTTAGTATTTCTAGTGACTCGAAGTCGATGTCTTTGTCTTTTATGTTTATCTTGTCCATTACTTTATTGTACATGTTTGTGCTTATTGCTCTGGCTTTATGCAGTAAGTCTATTTTTACTGCCTTTGATATGCTTCCAGTAGTCTTTAGTCCCTTTCCTTCCGCTGCTTTCATCACAGTTTCTTGTTCTATATTCATTCCTTTTTCTTTAAGTATATTATACGGATCATATATGTTTCCTGCTTTCTTACCGCCTATAAGTTCTATTTTAGGATATGCTATATTTAATCTTCTTGGCATGGCTCGTTCATATATTTTCTTGAGTATTCCGTCTTTTCTCAGCATCTCTTTGTGCATTTTGGAGAAATCTTCTTCTGTTAGTTTGTCAAGTCCTCCTCTTTCTTTGATGTATTTATTCATTATCTCGTCTTTGTTCTTTATATAGTTCTTTTCTGGGTCGAAATCTCTTGTATTACTGTTGTCTATTTCAATGTCTTTGTCTTTTAGCTTGATTTCTCTTTTCTTTCCTGTGTTTCTTAGATAGTTGCTTTCAGCATCTTTCTTCAGTTCTTCTATATATCTTTCATTATATATTCCTTTTCGTCTTGCGTTATTCAGATATTCAGTCATTGAATTAAGTATGCTGTCAGCGTTTCCAAAAAACCTTACTTTGCTTCCTCCTTCGATATCCATCTGTTCTCTTTGTTTTAGAAGTTCTCTTTTGCTTAGTTTCTGGAATCTTTTTGCTTCATTTAATATTTCCTTGTTTTTCATGCTCATCTTCAGTTTCAGTTCTGGGCTTATGTATTCCCCGATTTTCTTTGTATATCCTTCAGCCACTGGTTTGTTGAATGCTGTCTCAATTTGTTTACTGCCTGCGATCTGTCCCTTTGTTCTCAGTGAATGTGGTGTTTCATACTTGTTGAATGTAAACACTTTCTCTTGAGGTATATTCCTTTCTAGTGATATTATATCAAAGTCTTCGGATGCTTTTGCTGAGTTATAGGCTTCCCTTGTTATTTTCCCTTCCATGTATGCAATATCAAGTCCTTTTTCTGCTATTGCTCTTGATAGCATAGCTCCGCTTCCGCCTAGTTTACTGTTTCTGTCCATATTTCTTAAGGTTACATCCGCCTGTTCATATGGCGTGTCTTTCCATTTCTTCAGGTTTATTTCTCTTGGTTCAAGTCTGTCATATATTTTGCTTTCCCTCAGCAGTTGTTCGGTTAATATATCACTCTTCAGACCAGCTTTTAGCTGTTTAGACATTGTTTCATCTAATCTGATATTTTCTCTTCCAACTCTTGCTTCATTCATTCTTATGCTGTTTGTTCCTTCTTCTCCTATGTATTTTATAAATGGATCGTTTTCTACGTTCTTGGATCCGCCTTTGGATCCTGTCTGTCCTTTCT
>JAGVIO010000240.1 GCA_020056025.1 archaeon | reverse complement strand
TGTGCTCTTCCGATCTGCCATATCTGGAACAGGACAGTAGAAAATTACCTTGCAATAAGCCCGATGCCCATTAGAAACGAACTTATTCCAATCGCAGGCTTTGCAACAAACCTCAAGGATGACATGCTTGGCAGAGTTATCAAAGATATACTTGCTGAAGAGAAAATAATTTTGAGAGACTTCATAATCCCGCAGATGCCTGAGATGACTTCAGAAGGCGGAGAAAGGCCCTTGTTTGTCAAGCCAGAAGACTTTGAGATAGCAGTGGAAAAAGATGAGCTGAATCCAAACAAGCAGAAGGCAATTGTTGTTTTCAAATTGCTCAAAGGAAGCTATGCAACTGTTGTTGTAGATTATCTGTTTAAGGAATTCTAGAACGATTTAATTCCAATCGCTTTCCTTATCTCTTGCATTATTTTAGGCAGATCATTGCTCGCATTAATGTCAGCAAGCAGATTCCTTTTTTTATAGAAATCGATAAGAGGCGCAGTCTGTTCTCGGTAAACTTCCAGCCTTTTCTTTATTGCTTCTGGCTTGTCGTCTTCTCTCTGTATCAGAGGAGATCCGTCCTTGTCACACTTCTTTGGATCTTTTGGTATAGGAACGCAGCCTTTGTTTATATTCCATGCTGTCTTGCACACCTCACATACTCTTCTTCCAGACAGCCTGTATACAATCAGATCATCCTTGACATTGAAATTGATCACCTTGTCAATCTTTAATCCGGATTTTTCCAAAGCCTCTGCCTGCGGGATTGTTCGCGGAAACCCGTCAAGAATAAAGCCTTTTCCACAATCAGGATGCTTTATCCTGTCCTTAAGCAAATTTATTACAAGATCGTCAGGAACAAGCATCCCCTTGTCCATGTACTCTTTTGCTTTTTTCCCAAGAGCACCGCCTTCTTTTATAGCAGATCGTAATATATCTCCTGTAGAGATCTGCACAATGCCTAATTGCTCAACCAAAGCCTGCGAATAAGTCCCTTTTCCAGCTCCAGGAGGCCCTAAGAATATCAGTTTCATAAATTCACCCCATATACGCCAAATCTTCTTTTAATTCAGTATCAGCAAGCCATGACTCTTTCAATTTCTTCAAAATAGCAGCCAGCTGTTTTTTAACAGCAGGCCAATCTTTCATGACCTCGTTTATGAACAAGGAAGTCTTTTTGTCATCTTCGTCAATAGAAATTTCAGCAGAATATCTATGTAAGAACATCAGTTTCTTATAAACCTCAAATATTTTAGACTTTTCATCTTCAGAGAGCTCTTTGCATTCATGCATATCGCACACAATTGCTTCTGGCTGCAAAACAGGCTCAACAAGTTTCACATACGCCTCAATCCTTTCAGTCATCTTCCTTCTAATCTCTCTCAAAAAGAAATCTTCTTCTTCAATTAAGCTGATCTCAAAATCATTGTTAAGGCTGTCAAAAGAAGGCAGCTTCAATGTTTTTTCTATTTTTTGATATTTTTCTTTGATGCTCATTTTTGTTCAAAGCCTCCAGAGAGATTTGAACTCCCGGCCTGCTGCTCTCTTTCTGATTAACAGTTACAAGGCAGCCGCTCTAGCCACTGAGCTATGGAGGCATAAGCCAGAATATAAATAGTTTGTTTTTAAATCTTTAGGTTTTGTTTGGCAAATTCAAATAGCTTAAATAGAAGTAAATCTTACCAAATCCCATGTACTTAAAAAAAGAAGTGAGATTGCTGGGCATAGACGATTCTCCTTTTGACAAGTTCAAAGACAAGGAAGTCTTGGTTGTTGGCGTAATTCTAATGGGCGGCGAATGGATGGATGGAGTTTTGTCAGCAAAAGTAAAAGTAGATGGTTCAGAAGCAACAGAAACCCTGATAAAAATCATAAATAGATGCAAGTTCAAGCCGCAGCTGAGGGCAATACTCTTGAACGGAATAGCAGTAGCAGGCTTCAATATAATTGACATAAAAAAGCTTAGCCAAAAGACAAAAACACCAGTGATAACAATTATCCGGAAAATGCCAGACATAGGAAACATAAAGAAAGTTCTCAAAAAAATAAATAAATCAGAAAGAATAAGATGGATAGATAAGGCAGGAAAGCCAATCAAAATAGGAAAAATCTACTGTCAGTTTACAGGCTGTTCTTTGGATTATGTAAAAAGAATACTGAAGATAAGCTGCACAAGAAGCCTTATTCCAGAACCGATAAGAGTAGCGCACTTGATAGCAACAGGGATTGTCAAAGGCGAAAGCAAAGGCAATGCTTAAATTTATATAACCTAAAAATTAATGAACCAAAACAAAAAATCAACAAACTAAAAATGAAAGAAGCATTATATTACAAAAAGCTGAAAAACAATCAAGTGCAATGCACTCTTTGCCCTAATTTCTGTGTAATCCAAGATAATGAATACGGCAACTGCAAAGCAAGAAAGAACATAAGAGGAATTCTTTATTCAATGGTTTATGGCAAGCCGGTTTCAGTGAATATCGATCCTATTGAAAAAAAGCCGCAGTTCCATTTTTTGCCAGGAACAAAATCATACTCCATCGGCACAGCAGGCTGCAACCTTCACTGCAAATTCTGCCAGAACTGGGAAATATCCCAATATAGCTTTGACGAAGTTCCCTATATTGAAATGCCTCCTGAAAAAGTAGTTGAAGAAGCATTGAGCAATGGCTGCAAAAGCATTGCTTACACCTACAACGATCCAATTGTCTTCACAGAATATGCAATTGACACTGCAAAATTAGCAAGAGAAAAAGGCCTTAAAAATATCTTTGTAACAAACGGTTACATCAACCAAGAACCTTTAAAGGATTTGTGCAAATCCATGGACGCATTCCATATTGACTTAAAAGGCTTTAATGAAAAATTTTATAATGACATCTGCGAAGGCAAATTAAACCCAGTCCTTGAAACTCTGAAGACATTAAGAAAAGAAAACAAATGGTTTGAGATAATACATCTTACAGTTACTGACTTGACAGATGATCCGAAGGAAATAGAAGAAATGTGCAATTGGATAGTAAAAGAATTAGGCAAAGACACAGTCCTTCATTTCTCAAGATTCTTTCCATGCTGGAAAATGTCAGATATTCCCCCTACACCAGAAGATAGGCTGTACCAAGCAGCAGAAATTGCAAAAACATCAGGATTAAACTATGTCTATATCGGAAACATGCTTTCAGGCAAATGGGAAAATACATATTGCCCAAAATGCAATGAGCTTTTGATAGAAAGAAGATGGTTTGAGATTCTGAAGAACAAAATAAAAAATAGCAAATGTCCCAAATGCAAGACGAAAATTTCAGGCATTTTCGACTAAAAATTTTTAAAAACAGCCTTCTATAGCTAGATTGGGGCATAAATGAATCAATTGCATTTTGTAGTCATAATTGTATTCTGTTTTGTTTTGTCAGCCACAGCAGTGTCTTCTTCTGTTATAATAAATGAAATCAT
>JAGVIO010000197.1 GCA_020056025.1 archaeon | reverse complement strand
CAAGAGGCGAGCTTATGGCTTTGTAGATTTAGCATATTTTATGCTAAAAATATGCCAAAGTTCAATGCACAGGCTTGCCTAAAATGGGAGAAGAGCCATCTTTCTTAAATGGATACAATGAAAGCAGAGGCTTTTAATGGATCCATCGGGCAGCGCAAAGACAAGCTTTGCTGGTCCGCTGTGTCCTCATTTCATGATGGACCCATCGGGAGTTGAACCCGAACCCCAAGACTGCCAGCCTCGTGTCCTACCGCTAGACTATGGGCCCTGTGAATATGAGTTTTCCGTTGGATTTCGCAGAAATCCAACTTGATGCTTTTCCCCAGGGTTTCATTGCGATTGGCAATGTGCTCAGGGTTGTAAAACAAGCCTGACATTGCGGAAGCAAAAAGGCTGCCGCTAGACTATGGGCCCTGTATAATCAGTAGTAGCAAGCTCTTTCAGAATTTCTGCATAGACTCGCAGATCACTTTCTCTTGTCATCACAAGGATAACTTCTTCAACCTTTTCTCCTTTGAAATCCTGCAACGCAGCTTTTACTATTTGTGCAGACTTTTCCATAGGGACTCCAAAGTCGCTTGCTGATATTGCTGGAAAGGAAATTGACTTTGCTTCTTTTGCGTCAGCTAATTTCAGGCAGTTGTCATAGCATTTCTTAAGCAGAGAAATATCTTCTAATTTGTAAACAGGAGCAACAGTATGCAGAATGAACTTTGCAGGAAGCATGTATGCTTTTGTCGCAACAACACTTCCGGAAGAAAGCCCGTTTGGAAAATGCTCTTTCCTCATTGTATTCATCTCATTAAATAGTTCAGGTCCAGCTGCCTTGTGTATTGCCAAGTCCAATCCTTTTGTGGGAAACAATGTCCTGTTTGTAGGGCAGACAATTGCTTCAGCAGCAGTTTCCAATATATTTCCTTTGACAATTCTTAGTTTCATAAAATCACCTTTACATTATCCTAAAGTGGCTGCCCAAACCTGTCTCTTACCCTCTCTCCGTCAGAATCCCTGTATACTTTGTTTCGCGGGTCATAATACAAGCTTCTTGATCTTGCAGCTTCTATATTCTGTTCGCTTGAAGGCAATGAGCCTGAATCAAAAGGCTTTTCTTCAGCAATCTTTTCCAATCTTGGCTTTTCTTCTGGCATCTGCATGGTTATAAAAGGCCTGTTTAAAAATATTTTGAATCTAAAACCCTCAAGCAGAAAAATTAGTGTGGCAATTCAATAAGCTTTATAATCTGTTTATTGTTTTTCTTAAATATGCCAATCAAAATAAATTACAGGAAATGCTGCTGGAAAGATGGAAAATGCACAAGCTGCACATGCAGCGGAGCATGCAAAGGCTGTGTTGAAGCCTGTCCTGTTGGAGCATTGAAGCGCGAAAAGCTTGTTGTATTTGATTCAGAGAAATGCATAAGCTGCGGAGCATGTGTCAGCGCATGCAAGCATCATGCTATTTCTTTGGCATAAATCCCCACAAATACTTCATATATACTCCAGTATACAAAAAAGGAACATTTATATAGGGGTATTCCTTTGTTATACAAAAGGGGAAATCATATATTGGGGGTAATCAATATGGTAATCTTATTCGATCAATACAATCTTCCTGAAGATATCTATAAGATAATCTTCGCAACAGAGCAGCAGGTAACAGTAGCAAGACTTCTCATAAAGCACATAAAGGAAGCTGGAGGAGAGATAGGCAAGACAGAGATGAGCATATTTGCAACACAATTGCATGAAGGAAAATTAGTTGATACAACACAGCACAAAAGCCCTTTTGAAAAAACAACAGCAACATTGTCTTATAACAAAAGGCAGTTCTACGACAGGATTTTGACTCCAATGAAATCAATGGGATTGATTGACTATGACCTGTACAAGAAGACATACAAGATCTCAGACAAGTTCAACAAGCTTATGATACAGATAGGATTGTTATGGCTGAGAGAGATGAGAAGGACTTTCTGATTTTTTATTATCTATTTTTTATTTTTATGATTCTTAATTATCTATTCTTTGTTATCTATTTTTTATCATAATCATATTTTTAAATATCCTAGAATCTTTATAGTTGAAGATAAAATGCCATTAAGAAACACAAAATATGGAGGAGAATGCCCTTTGGATAAGTTTGAGATAGACATTCCAAAAGGAGGCGGATGCTATACAGCAGACCCTGTTGAATCCTGTTTCGGGTGCAATTTCTCTGATTTGTCTGGCAAAGGCTTTGACTTGGATAAGATATGCCAATGCCCTCCGGATATGACCTGGCCTGAGTATGGGAGATTAAAGGAACAATACTCAGAGACAGGAAAGCCTCAAACAAAAAAAGAATTCTGGAAGTTTGTGAGAGAGAATTATCTCTTGAAGGTATGATCACTTAAACATCTTCATCTGTCTGAGATCTTCCTTCTCAAACATATCCTTGTGCGCCTCATAGAAATCAATTATTTTGTTATAATTGGGATATATAGCATTCCTTGCAAGCCCTTTTTCATTGATTTTTATCTTTCCGAATTTTTCGATATATTCATTGACAGACTCCAAAAATATTTTTGGCCCTTTGCGCCTAGGCATCCTTAACTGCCTGTCCCACCAGAAAAACTCATATTTCATCAGCAGAGAATTTGCATTTTGCCATTCTTTTCTTGCAACCAAATCTGCAAACAGATAGCCGTTTGCCTTGTGCTGCAGATTTCCCAAGTTAAAATGCAGCAACTGCGCAGCATCTTTGCCATTTGGCCTTGGCTTTTGCTCAAAATAGACATTCAGCGCAAAATTCCTCAGCCTTGATTTCATTGCATCAGACATCTCGGATGCATTCATCATCTCTGAAAATAAGCTTATATCAAGCCTTTCCATAGCCTTTATCCTGTCTGCCAGGCCAGAAGAATAATCCTCAAAATATTTTTTTGGGATAAATTCCTTTGCACAGCCCAATACTTTCCTGTAATCAAGTTTACCTTTTACCTTTTCCCATACTTTTGCAGCATGCTCACCTGGATTCTTCAGCAGCCTCTTGCTCATCTCATACGATTCTTTGGAAAACCAATGGTCCTCACCTACAAAAGCATGTTCCAGCTCCTTTTCGAAAACATTTCCGAGCACAAACTGTATTGGCTTTTCAGCAAGAATACTTGGCCTTATGAAAACATTTGCAATCGTTTTCATGCTTCTTTCTTCCCTGTCATAATCCTTCAATGTCATCAGCTGGTATATCAATGGCGCAGCCAATTTTGCGCAGATTTCATCAGCATTCTTGAATTTGCTTCTTATGAATCTCTCCTGGATAGAATACCATGCCAGATAGGTATAGCTTGGAAACAGGCTGGCTAAATCATTTTTCCATTCATCAAACCTTTCAATGATATCAGGCAATTCAGCTGCTTTTTCAGCTCCTTTCTCAAAATCAAAAAGATTGTAGAATCTTTCATAATCTATGATATTCCCTAACTCCACAAGCACTTCGTTTTTGAAAGTAAGGTCCTGCCCAATCCTTCCCAGATTGCTCCAGAAGCCGATGTTGACAGCATCTTTCTTATGCTCTTCTGTCATATACTTCCCTATTGCGCTAGGCTCAAGTATTTTCCAGGCATCACTGTACACAGGGATTCCAGCAGCTATGATTTTTCCTTCAAAAATCTCCCTGACTATTAAATCAGCCATCTGCTTCAGATCATCTTCAGAAAAAACATCAAGCCTGCAGATATCAGCAATTTCTTTGACATAATTCAGAGCCCGCCAGTACATATCTTTTTTCAGCCAGCCCCAGATATTATATTCAAGCACTTCAGCAGGAAATTCAACTTTTACTCCATAAGTCGAAGGCTCAAAAATATCATCCTTGGGCTTTTCGCCTTCAAACTCTTTAGGATACTTGTCTTTAAACAATTCAAATATCTTTGGCGCAAGCTTCTCCTGCTTTTGGTTTATGATGGCTTCTAGCATTTTAACAAATCCAAGAATGTCTTGGAGGCATCTACCTCTTTTAAGAACAAATTAGAACAAGAATATAAAAAGTTTATTACTTCCTGACAGCCAGCTTTATATCTTCATCCAGGACAGTCTTTCTGCCTGAATGCTTTGCGATAAGCACAGACTGCTCTGCAATCTTTCTTGCCCTTTCATAGATTACTTCTGAGAAAGCAGCTGCTCCGTCATCAGAGACTCTTTTTGCTCCTGCATTCATCAGCATCCTGGTAGCAGGTGCTTTTGAAATGATTGTTGTTTTTCTTTGATGTCCCATTTTCAATACCTCTTTAGGTTGTATTTTTGATAACTGTGAATTCTTATATTTATTATAATCTTATTTGCTTATAAAACTTTTGTTTTGGGTTGATTTAAATAAACACTACTAATTAGTAGTTAAAAAAACGAAAGGTTTATATAGACTTATTCTATCCACTTTTGTATGCCAAATTTAAATCCCAGGCCAGAGCAAAAAATAGAAACATACAGGACAGTGGCTCCTACTCAGAGATATATTCTGTCAAGCAAATGGCTCGGAGAGATATTTCCTGATGAGTTGACAGATGAAGGTATAGATAGAATGGTTGCTGCAATTGAAGCTAATTCTCCTGACTTGGTAAAGGATTTCAGGAAAAAGAATAAATGCATTGTTTTAAGGGAAGGGCCGCTTAACTGGGATAAAAAGGAAAATGAGGTTATTATGTCTCTGTATTATTGCTTCTATAATGGGATAGAAAACCCTAGTGACAGAAAAGTGATAGAAATCCCAGGCGTATATCATGCGCTGTCGCAAGGCCAAGAAAGCAGTGCCGGTATTCACTTATTGAACAGTGAGGAT
>JAGVIO010000151.1 GCA_020056025.1 archaeon | reverse complement strand
TTATTTTTTCCTGTTTTGCTTTGTTGACAATTGCTTCTGCCAAAGGATGCTCTGACTGCTTTTCTATTGAAGCAGCTATCTTAAGGACTGATGTTCTGTCTTTTGTTATTCCTATTATATCTGTCAATTCCGGCTTTCCTTTTGTCAATGTGCCTGTCTTGTCAAAGAGGATGTAATTCAGTTTGTGCGCTGTCTCTAATGCATCTCCGCCTTTGATTAGGATTCCGTTCTTTGCGCCTTTGCCTGTGCCAACCATTATTGCAGTAGGTGTTGCCAAGCCTAATGCGCAAGGGCAGGCAATCACCAAAACAGCAACTGAAGTTATCAATGAGAATGACAATGGCTTGCTCAATATAAAAAACCAAACTGAAAATGTTGCTATTGCGATTATGAGCACTATAGGAACAAAGTAAGAGGATATAATGTCTGCAAATCTCTGGATTGGGGCTTTCTTTGCCTGCGCTTCCTCTATCAATTTTATTATTTTTGCCAAAGTTGTGTCTTTGCCAATCTTTTCTGCTTTCATCCTGAAGAATCCTGTCTTGTTTATTGTTGCTCCGATAACTTTATCTCCTTTCTTTTTTTCTTTTGGGATTGACTCTCCTGTCACCATGCTTTCATCAACTGCAGAACTGCCTTCTGTTATTGTTCCGTCAACCGGAATCATTTCGCCTGGCTTGACTAGGATTATATCTCCTTTTATTACTGCATCAACTGGAATCTTTTTTTCTTTATTGTTTCTTATGACTATTGCAATCTTCGGCGAGAGGTCCATCAATTTCCTTATTGCCTCTGATGTCCTTCCTTTCGCAACTGCTTCAAGATATTTGCCAAGGATAACAAAGGTTATCAATAATGCAGATGTCTCAAAATATTGCTCTGCGTTTGTTTGAAAGAATATTGCATAGATGCTGTAGAAATATGCTGCAGATGTGCCTACTGCAATCAGTGTGTCCATTGTTGCTGACTTGTTTTTAAGCGAATTCCATGCTCCTTTATAGAACTGCGCTCCTACAAAAAACTGGACAGGTGTTGCCAATAAGAATAAAATATAATTTTTGTATGGAACTTCTATATTGAGCCACATCAAAAGCATTCCAATTATGAATGCAGGAACCGCAAAGATCAAGCTCAGGATGAATTTGTTTCTTAATTTGTTTTTTTCTTTTAATTCCAGCTCTTTCTGCTTGTCTTCTGACTCCAGAAGAAATGCTTCATAGCCTAGATTTTTAATAAGATTTATTATATCTTTTTCCTGGATCTGCTTTTCATCAAAATTTACATATGCTTTTGATGTTGAGAAATTTACATTTGCCTCTTTTATTCCATTTGTCTTTGAAAGCTTTTTATTTATGTTTGCTGCGCAGTTTGCGCAGTGCATTCCTGTGATTGTTAATGTTGTTTGTTTCATTCGATTTTATTATCTGCCTATTTATTGTACTGTCCATCCTCCATCTACAACCAATATATGGCCTGTCACATAATCTGCTTCATCTGATGCAAGATAATGGACTGCATTTGCTATGTCGCTTGGCTGTCCCATTCTTTTCCATGGGATTACTGCAATTGTCTGATTTTTGGCCTCTTCTGTGGATGCAGCTCCTGGTGTGTCAATTGCTCCTGGCGCAACTGCATTCACATTTATCTTTTTAGGAGCAAGCTCTAATGCCATTGCTCTTGTCATGCTGTTTATTCCGCCTTTTGATGCGCAATAATGAGTCAAGCCTGAGAAGCCTACAAATGATGCAATTGATGAGATGCTTACTATCTTGCTTCCTGGCTTCATCACTTTTGCAGCAGCCTGGGAGCATAAGAAAACGCTTTTGAGATTTATATTCAATACCTTATCCCAGTCTGCTTCTGTCATTTTTTCAAGCTCTACAAATGGGAAAATCCCTGCATTATTGACGAGAATATCTATCTTGCTGAATTTCTTGATTGTCTTTTGCATTAAATTATTTACTTCTTCTTTTTTGCTGACATCACATTTTACTCCCAATGTACTGACGTGCAGCTTTTCTGATATTTCCTTTGCCAATGCATCGCAGTCTTCCTGGCTTATATCAGAAATCACAACATTTGCTCCTGCATAAGCAAGCCTTTCTGCTATTCCTTTTCCTATGCCTCTTCTGGAGCCTGTTATTATTGCAACCTTTCCTTTCAGATCAAACATTTTCATTTACCTCTTTTTATTTGGCTTTACTAACCAATTGTATGTCAGCCAGAATATTGCTGAAAATACAAATGCTGCCAGTGCAAAGTAGATTACTCCATATATGCCCATGCCCCAGCCGCCCATCATTCCACTGCTACTTCCATAACCCATCATCCCATTCCAGTCTGCTGATACAGAACAGCTAAGTACAGACAGCAAAGATATTGGCACGATTATTTTTTTCATAATATCACCTCAATTAGAGATATGGGCTTTTTGTATAAAAGCTTTTCTTATTGTTTTTGATGGGGTTATCTGCTGCCGCAACCGCCACAGCTGCCAGAACTTCCTCCGCAACCGCCGCAACTTCCACAACCGCTGCTGCCTCCTGATGCTCCGCAGGCTCCTGCAGGAATAGTAGATGCTGTATTTGTTGAAGCAGCAACAGGCTGACTTGCTGAATCTGCATTCAAAACATTGTTTTGCTCTGTTATAACTGTTGCTTTGTATTCTTTGAACACGTCCAAGCCAAGAATACTTTCTTTTGTCAATCTATTTGGATCATACTTGACGTCAAAGTTGTTTGGGAAGCTGAATTTTACATCAGATACTCCCAAAGTCTTTAGCTCATTTGATATTAGCGGAGCATGACCAGGGCAGGGAATGTCAACTTTCAATGTAATTGTTGACAATGCCTGGATTTGGTCTGCTGTCTGTGTGCCTGATGCTGAGCCTACATTTGCCAGCATTGGAAATATCAGCATGAATAAGATTAGATTTATACCAATTGTTGAGCCGTACATTCCTGCCAAATATTTCCATTTATGCTTTATGCCATTTGCTGATAGCATGCCTTGCTTTCTTAAGTATAATACTGAAGACAATGTTGCAAAAAGGAGAGATATTACTATCAGTATGTCAAAGAAATATCTGTTCATCAACAATGGCTTGAAGAACTGCATCAAGACAGTTACTCCTAAAACAGAGCCTATTATGAATGCTATGCAGCCTGCGTGAGGTATTAATCCATACAATAATCCCTGCATCCAGCCTTTTGATTCTTTCTTCTGGCAGCATGAAGGAAGCTGTTCTTCTTTGTTTGTTTCCATTTTGTTTTTCACCTTGAATTTTTATTTTGATTTTGATTATTTTTTGTTGATTAATTATTTTTTGATATTTGTTTTAATCAACTATAAGCTAGAAAGTAGGGCTTTTATTAATACCCTTCTACCTGAAAAATAGGCTTAGAACGTTTATAACCATTGAATTATGGTTTGAGAACGTTTAGAATGAGAATTGAGGGTATTAGCTGCCAAGGCAAAGAAATTTAAAAAAAAGATTATAAATATTTATTTATATTTTGATAAACTTGCCAAATATTCAAACAATCGTCTTTCTAAATGGTCATGTGACATCCTCCCCGCACTAAAGTGCGGGGCTTCCAGTGAAGCCGCTTAAGGATGTTTGGTGTAGGTCTCTTTGATTTTTTATATAATCATCAACTATTTCTACTGTATTATATCCGACGCTGCTGGCATAAGCGCCAGGGCTGAAAAAGTGTCCTCTAGGGTATCTTAATCTGAATTTTGGCTGTTGTTTGAAAAGCTGATAGCTGAGATTTCCTTTCAGAAGTTGCAATGCTTTGCTTTGGCTCATGCTTGGCGGAACTTCGATGCTGATATGAATATGTTCAGGCATGACAAAAAGCGTCCTAATGATAAGGTTGTGCCTATCTGCTGTCTCTCGGAGAATCTCTTCGCAAAGATTTTTATACTTCTCCTGCTCAAACATACAATATCTGTATTTCGTACACCATTCTAGATGATGTACGTTCACGCCGACTTTGTGCGCA
>JAGVIO010000097.1 GCA_020056025.1 archaeon | reverse complement strand
GCTAATAGAGAAGATAGATATGAGGCAAAAAGGTCATATAATTTGCTGCTTTGCTATAATGAACTTGTTTTTTGTGATAAGTTTCAGTTTAATACCTGGCAGGTATAATACTTAGCAGGTATTAAATCTGCTTATTGCTGTTGTCACTATATAGTTAATACATAAACGAAAGGTTTATATATTAGTACTCACTTCTATTGTCTCTAAGAGGTAGTAATAGTAATTATTACGCCCAATAATTCGAATTAAAAAACCATATATATGGAGGAAAATAAAATGACAACAGAACAAGGATTAATCGCGCAAAACCAGAGATATGACCTTTCTGCAAAAGCAGTAGATACAAAATATAATGCAGAAATAAGTAACTACAAAACCCAATTGGAAGGGCTATACCAAAAAGCAGATGCTGCTAAGAAAGCAGAATTCTTAGAAGCTGCAAAGCTCGGATTTCTCGTTAAGAAGGATGAAAATGGAAATATAATTTCTATGCCTTCTGACAACGCTGTATCAGCAGAAATAGAAGCTTGGGCAACAGGAGCAACATTAGGAAAAACTGCTCCGCAAATAGTTAAGAGCCTGCTCTCTGCAATATCAGCAGTTTCAACAGCAGGTCCGCAGGCAATGTTCTACGCGCTTGGAGAATCAAGGAAAGCATTGGCTTTGCCTTATGAAAGCGGCAACAAATCAAAATCAGAAATGTCACTAGAGGAAGAGCTTAAGATTGCAGGCGATTGTGCAGAAGCAGAAATAAACAGAGACACAGGACTTGTATTAAAGGCTTCTAAACAGCTAAGCGTTATCAGTGAAGAATGCAAAGCTGCAAAAAAGACATTGGTTCAAATAGACATAAGCAAATTGCCTAGGTCAAGAGACGGTGGATATGTTACAGAAAACGGAGCAACTATGTACTCTGTTGATGACTTGGTGCTGAGAATATTTGGCCAAGAAATCAAAGGAGGGGATCTTCTGGAAAATAAAGCAGAGCCTAAAACTGCAGAAAGTGCAACAGATCTTACCCCAGTCCAGACATACCAGCTATCCTTAAGAAACCTTAAAGAGCTTGCTCAGGGTCAAGGGCCTCTTTACAGAAAACTAGTTATAAGCGCTATTGAGTCAGATAAAAATTGCGTTAAGGCAGTAGCAGAGGAAGTATTGGACATTCTTCAGAAGGACGCAGAAAAGAACGGAGTAGAATTGTCTGACGACAAGATGGTATCAATAACCGGCCTTGAGAGATATAAGGCACAAAAGTTAGCGAAAGTAAAAGAAGCTACAAAAGGAAGGGCTTTGCTTTAAGCCTTCTATTTTTTTATTTTCTTTGTCACGAAAGAGGTCTAAAAAAATGGAAATGAGCAGAGAAGAATGGGAAAGGAAGAGCTTAGCTATATTAGGGTTCATGAGAGACATAGACGAGCTCAGGAAGATAAATGACAATCCTTCAATAGATAATCTTCTGAAAGACGAAACTGTCCAAAGATTTGCCAATATATGCCAAAGCGAAGTGTATGCTTTAGAAAATGAAATAGAGAGAATCAAAAAAATATTCAGAGAAAGATTAAATTCCCAGCCAAATGGAAATGTTGAAGAAATTAAAAAAAGCATAATTAAAAAATATGTTATGCCAAATGGCGCTGTCAATTCTGTAATCGCCGATCTGATAACAACACTGACTGGAAAAGAAGCAGGAAATCTGGAATTGGCGCTGCTTACCAACGGAAAGGCGTTTAATCTTAGCCAGTTGGTTTCAAGATACAAATTAGACACAGCAAAAGGCATGATAGAAGAAGCAGTTAAAAAAATCGGGACAAAAGAAGGCTCAGACATGCTCCCTGCTGTTGTTAAGAATAATCAGGTTAGCGTTTACCAAACACAATATCCTTATATTCCTTCAGATATTGTAATCACTCTATTCGATAAGATATTACAGGAATATCTAGAAAATAATTTTACAAAGGACGGCAAAAAAATCAATCATTCTATTTATTTGCCGATGTCAAAAGACTCAAAAAAAGAAAAAGATAGTGCCTTCAAAAATGCAGTCAAATACGCAGCAATAGGCTTAACCACAGTGGGTTTAGGGCTGTTGGGCTTAAGCTTTTTTAGCAATTCAGAGAAAAAATCAAAAGAAGACGCACCAATTGTCAAGCCATTGGAAGAGATAACCACAGAAGAGATTGTAAAAGACAATTATAAAGCAAAGATTAGCGAAAAAAGTATGGTTGTTTCCCCTTATGAAGGTAGTGCTTCTGTGCAATTTGAATACAACAAAGGGACGCCTTCTGAAGCTGAAAAGAACAAATTCCACAGCTTGCTGAAAGAAATATTAGAGGATTCTTACAATCATTATAAATCAAAATGCGGAAAAAATATCCCTAACTTTGAAGATAATATTATGATTACATTCAATTGGGGCACTAGCAGAAGTCCTGACGGAGATGAAAAAATCAACAGGCAATTGTCAAAAGAGACAGAATTAGCGACAGAAGATTTAGTGTATGAAACAACAGACAAGCAGGGCTTTAGAAGGAATCAGATACGAATAACCCGCTCAAGCATCCCAGAAAGCATAAACCCCGAAGACAAGGAATATCTGACAGGCCGTGGTAAAAAATTAGGCTTGACATTTGAAGAATATATTGCCAGATATAATGAATCAGGGCAAAGAAGGTTCAAATCCAATCAAAAGGAATGCGAAGAATGCCAGAAAATACTGAAAAAAACAAGAAGGTCGTTTATTGAATCAATTAGGATAGAGTACAATGGCAACTAGAATCATAACTGAAAAAAATAGGAAAGAAATAGGAGATTTTACTAGAACAATCTTTCACGAATTTGAAGAACAGAATAAAAACAGGCATGTAGGGAATACGTCCCTTATGTCAGAGCTTGGCAACCAGGCTCTTTTGGTAAGGGATATCTTATGGCTAAGCTATGGCCTTGACATAAAGGAATTTGAAAAGAGTGTAAACCTCAAGGCAGACAATAAAACTGCGAATGAGCATCTCCTAATGCTGCTTGAATCAATAATTAGGAATAAGGAGGAGGTTGCATTTAAAAATGTACTTGATGAGGTATATTATACTCCTGAAACAAGAAACGGGGCAGATGACCCTCTTGCAAGCTTTGTGCTGGACAGCATAAAGGAAAAAGAAGGCTACTCTTTAAGAAAGGCAAGGGATATCATAGGAAAAGATTATAACGGCGTTTCTTTGTCAGGTGATGATGTTTATCATGCAGTAAGAAACGAGCTTCACAGGAATTTTGAGCAAGGAAAAGGGCTGCTGACATTCAAGGCGCTGCTTGGCATACCTAACGAATTGGATATTTTTGCAGATTTCAAAATCCATTACAAGCATGCAGAGCAGTACAGGAAAAGCATAGTCAATGAAGGAATTGAAAAAGATTTTGCAGAATATAATAAATTATGGCAATTTTTCTATTCGGAATTAAGAAGTGGAAAAAAGTGTTCTATAAAAATAAAAAATAGAGGGGTGTTTGATAAAAAAGCCCATGACAAGATATTTGTTGAACTAATGAGCAACGCTATAAAAGGCGACAGGCGCCTTGACAAGTATTTCCCGCAAGAGTGCGAAAGAATAAGGCATTTTGCAAGAAAAATGCATGAAATTCAAAAGCAGAACAAGCAAAAATATGAGGGGCAGATAAAAGTGCTTGAGCAAGCTTATGAAACTGCAGGCGAAGAAAAATATTTCTCTTCAGAAAAGGCAAAACAGCTGACAGATGACCCTAGGGTATTGTTTGAAGTGTTTAATGGAATAAGAGGTTGCTACAAAAATGGAAACTAAAATGCCTTTTGCTGAGGATTGGGAAAAATTTATGAGGATTGCTAAGAAATATGCTGAAGATGTAGGCCTGAATTTCAAAGAAAAATATCCTCAAATTTTAAAAAAAGGCCTTGAAGGGATATTAAGCTCTGAAAATTCCGAACAGGTTAGAGCAGGAAATGATATCCAGCTGTTAAGGGATATGCTCTGGCTGAGCTATGGCCTTGATTTAGGAAAGATCGTCCCCGAAATAAAAGGATTCAAAGCAAATGATAAAATTGCAAAAAGTGATTTTGAACGTTTGATTAAAGATGTGCTAAATCCAAATTTCCCTACACTTAGAGGGATGTTTGACGATATTTATTTTCATCCAGAAGTGGCTGAAGCGTATAAAGCCGGGATAAAAACAAAAATTGAGACAGAAACAGATCCTTTGGAAAAAGAGGGTTTGAAATCCATTCTTGATAATATTGACAAAATTATTGAAACAGACAAGACCGTTATGAAAGAAGGAAAAAATGTCGAAAGCAAATCCAATGGATGGTATTCTTTAAGAAAATTAAAAGATTTCATTGGAAAAGAAATAAATGGTTTTACAATCGGCGATAAGGACATGGTTGATATTGCCAAAGGCATGTTCGATTCTTTTATTGAAATATCTTCTAAAAAAGGAGGACAAACAGGCTATTTAAGCTCTGGAATGATATTAGATGGCACAGACCCTTATGAAGATATGGCAAGGGAAGAGATTGAAAAAAACAGCGGCAGCTGGGATGCAGTCAAAGATTGGCTGTCTTCAGTATTGGCTGAATATTTAAAGATAGCAAAAGCAAATGAATTGATTGATGCTTGGTTAAAGAAATTTCTGGAAAACAATAAGCCAGAAAGGGTTGTTAGCTATGCAGAATTTAATGAATTTAAGGAGAAGACTGACAATAGCATACATTCTATTACAGATGTTCTAGACCAATTACGAAAAAGAATCCCTGATGATTTTGAAATGCTCTTAAGGAATATAAGAGAAGATTACCAAGAAATAAAAAAAATGTTGAAATCAGGCACAGGCGCTTCAGTCAGCTCAAAAATACTGGCAGATTTGGAAGAAAAGATAAACCAAAAAGCAGACAAGCACGAACATCCATATGCTCCTGTGAATCATGGTCACAAAGAATTAGAAGAAGCAATTGCCAAAAAAGCAGACAATCACAGCCATCTATATGCACCTGAAAATCATAATCACAGAAGTTTAGAAGAAAAAATAGATGACTTAAAAAAACAGTTTGGATCAATATCAAAAATCTCTAATGAAGAGATTGATAAATTAATTGCTAATGCAATTGGCAAGCTCAAACCAGGATTATCAAAAGAAGAGATAGCAAAATTGATTGCAGATGAGCTCAAACCAGTCTATGGAGAGATTGGAGCATTAAAAGCATTGGCAGCAGGAAGCAGCAAAGGCTTAGACGATGAAACAAAAGCGCTGATTAAAGCGCTTATTGAATCAAAATCAAGAGAGCCTGATTACGCAGCAATTTTAAATCCATTCTTAGCAAGATTATCAGATGCACTGAAAGGCATGCCTGTAGGAGAAAAAGTAGATTATGATAGGATTGCAGGAATATTTAGAGCAGCATTTGCAGGCGCAAAGCCAATAGATTACACTCCAGTTATAAAAGAAGGTTTTGAAGCGATTAAAGACATATTAAAAACAGTTGGAGACTCAAGAACACATGACATAGATTATGTAAGATTTGCAGAAGCGCTGAAAGGAGCTTTTAATATAACAATAACAAACAATCCATCTTATGGTGATGTTGGCAGCAATGTAGCAAATGGAACAGGCAGCAATAATGGAAATTGCCAGCCATCTGCAACAAATCCAGATTATTTGAAGCAAATGTTAGAAGCACTAGTAACTACATTGAATCAGAAACAGCAACCAGTTGCTGCTCCAGCCCCTATTCCTGCAGCAAATCCGGAAATAGAGAAATTACAAAACAATTATAACAATTTGGAAAAAGAGCTTGCTGATTTTAAAAAAGAATTAAGCGGCAAAGAACCAGCTGGAAAGAAAGATGCTGCTCCTAAAAATGCAACAGATGTTAAACCAGAAAAAGATTCTGAAAGTGAAGAATCTAAGCCTGAAGAAAAAAAAGAATCTAAAAAACTAGAAGCAGAGATTCCAGTCAATGGCAAAGGAATTGAAAAATATTATGAAGCAAGTGACAAGGCAAAAAGGCTTGTCAATGGATTGTACAGGATGCTAAGAGAAGCATACATGTCAGCTGAAGAAGATATTGTTTCAGACAATGGAAGAGGAGTAGACCTGTCAAAACTAAAAGACAATAAAATATTAAGCACATTTGAAAGCAAAATATACGCAAGCCTTCTTGGAAATGCAAAAGCAGCATACGGAACAAAAATAGAAGATATGTTTATTGAAAGCGACATAATGAACGCATTAGTTGGCTTTGACAAGTCATTTATTAGAGAAGCAACTGAATCTTACAAGGAAAACCTTGATTTCGAGCATTTCATACAAGAATCAGGCAAAGCAAGCAAATATAAAGTAAGGAGAACATTGCAGCTTCCGCAGACATGCATTGACAAAAGCCATGCAAAGGATGTTGTTGCTCATACTGGAACAAAAGGAAAAGTTGACCCAGACAAATTAAATACTGCTGACATAGTCAGCTTGCTTGACACTTACAAGCAGCTAGGCATTGTTCCAGAAAAAACAATACAGGATAAGCCCTATTATACCAAGCAAGAGATTAAGAAAGCAGCATAAAATTTAAAAATGGCAAGCACAATTGATACTATTATGGCTGATAAAAAAGAGGAAGAGAAGTATTCTCATTTGAAGAAGTATGAAAAGCATGCAAAGATAGCAGAAGATATGGTTGCTATGACTGACAGGACACACAGGAAAGCATTCCATGCTTATGAGTCTGCATTTGTTTCTGATAAAGGAAGAGGCATCGATTACGAATTAGCAAAAGATGAAAAGAAGCGCGAAGAAGGCCTAAAAAAAATGATGGATGTATATCTAAAGAAAGCAAAAGAAGTGCTTAAGTCAAATGCAGCTGACAAATTTGAGGAAGCATTGTTAATGAACGCTTATGCAGGCACAACTGAAGAGCAAATAAAAAGGATTGCTGCTGCTGAAAAAGAAAATTTTGATTTTGATAAATTCAATAAGGCGTATAAACCAAAGTTTATGGAAAGAATAAAAGAGGTTCTTGATGGAGCTGCACAAAGCCACCTTAATGAAAAACATATAGATGACATTGTAAAATATACTGGAATTGACAAACTTGGAGTTGACAGCTCAAGGTTAAGATTGCCAGAAGCAATAAATTATTTTGATACATATAGAAAACATGGCGCAGTTTCTCCAAAATTTATCAGAGAAGAGCATAAGAAGAAGAAAGAAGAGAAAAAGAAACCAGAAGAGACAGAAGAAAACTTAGCAGCATAAATTCTAACCAAACTTCCATCCAAACCTTTATATAACTCTTAATTATTTCTTT
>JAGVIO010000200.1 GCA_020056025.1 archaeon | reverse complement strand
ATCTGCCTCTTCAACATAATCATCAAAACGTGAAAATATAATTTTATTTTCTTTCAAGATTGATTCTGTTTCTTTATCTGCAGCAATTATTTTAGTATCTTTTTTTCTGATATGCTTTCTTAACTTAGGGATAATAAACAATTTATAAGTAGTCTTAAGGTAAATATCTTCAAAGCAGATATATAATCCAGAAAGAAGCTTATTTGAAGACGGGAAACTCTTTCTCTCAGAATCGAGTATTATCAGATTTTTCATTTTAAAGGCAATTGAGCAGATTCACCACACCAGTCTCCTGAATCCCTTGTGCGCAGCAGGCCCTTCCAGCAGCTTATCTGCGTTGTTATTTGTTATTGCCCCTTTTATGATTGAAAATACTTCATCAACACTTTTAAGATAGTCTTTAACATGTTTTTCTTTGTGTGCATAGCTTACATATACTGAAAGAGAAGCTAAAAAACCCCTTTTCAGCATTTCCTGCGTAAATAAAGTCTTAAGTTTCAGGTCATCATCTTTCTCAAATGAAAAGGTAATCAAAGGATTTGGCCCTAATATCTTAATCTTTAAATTATGCTTTTCAGCAAGATTCTTCCAGCCCTCTCCAATCATTTTTCCAATTTTGTTCAAATGCTCTGGAACATTTTCTCTTTGCATCTTCCTGATTGTAGCTATTGCTGCAGCAGGCCCTACTCTTTCTGTCCAGTAAGTGCTGCTGATAAAACTTGACTGCGCGGTATCCATAATTTTTCCTTTGCCGATAATAGCAGCCATAGGAAATCCATTGCTGATTGCCTTTGCAAATACTGCTATATCTGGATTCACCTTATACAATAAGTGAATTCCTCCAACATTGTTTCTCCAACCGCATGAAATCTCATCAAATACAAGAACAGCTCCTGTCTGATTTGCAATCTTCCTGACTTCCTGCAAAAAGTTGTTTGCTGGCTCTGTATGCCTAAATGGCTCTAATATAATTACTCCAATCTCGTGCTCTTTGACTATGCTTTTCAATGATTCAATATTGTTGTACTCAAATGGAATTGCTGTTTCTATAAGATTTTTAGGTACACCAAGCGGCTCTAATCCAGGCAGCAGATGCCCGCTAAGATTGTCATCCTTTGCAAGATTGCTTGACAGATACCAGTCATGCCAGCCGTGATAGCCGCAGAATGCAACTTTCTCCTTTTTAGCATATGCCCTTGCAATCCTTACAGCAACAGCCATTGCTTCTCCGCCTGTTCTTGCATATCTGACCATTTCTGCCCAAGGATGTATTTTCAGTAAGATTTCAGCAAGCTCGACTTCTTCAGGCGAATTCAATGTAGCCATAGAGCCTTTGTCTATTACATCTTTCACAGCATTATCTACATCATCATCTGCATAGCCTAATGTACAGGCGCCTACTCCCATCAAACTCATATCAATAAATTTATTTCCATCAAGATCCCATATCTCTACCCCTTTGGCTCTCGAGAAATAAGACGGCCAGTTTTCTGGCAAGAATTGCTCAGAGCGCTTGCTAAGCAATTGAGTGCCTCCTGGAATCAGCTTCTTTGCTTTTTTCCACAGTTCTTTGCCTTTTTGTGATATCATAGCTTTAACCCTTGTATCATATCTGAATAAATCGCTTCGCCTTTTTTTATATCTCTGCTTGCTTCTTTGCCAATTATCTTAGGAACATATTTTGGATAAAGTGCATTTGTCGGAGCAGGCCTCAATACATCCAGCATATCTTTAGTTATAACCTTGCCCTTTGGAATATTCTCTTTTGCTCTTATACATCTTCTTTGCAAAATAACAGTCTCGTTCTCTTCAGGATACAGTTCTTTCACAGGCTTTCCTAATGCTTTCTCAAGCAATCTTATGTTCTTAACCATAAGCTTCAAATCCTCAAAATCCATTGCAAAAGGATGGTCTGGCCCTTTTCTTGTCTTGTCATCAGTAAAATGTTTTTCTATTATGCATCCACCAAGAGCAACACTGCCCATTGGAACTATGTATCCAGGAGTATGGTCAGAATATCCTACTAATGTTCCAAATTTTTCTCTAAGCATAACCATTGCTCTGATATTCGCATCATCAAATGAAGAGGGATAATTTGTTACGCATTGAAGCAAAATTAGCTTGTCATTCCCTGTTGCCTTAATAGCATTTACGGCTTCTTCAACTTCTTCAAGCGTGCTTGCTCCTGTGCCCAATATCACAGGTCTGCCTTTCCTTGCAATATAATCAAGCATCTCCAACCAGGTTATATCCCCTGATCCAATCTTCATCGCAGGCACACCTATCTTGTCCAGTAAATCTACTGCTTCTTTATCATAAGGGCTTGAAAAAAATGTTATGCCTTTCTTTTTTGAATATTCAAAAAGTTCCTTATTCCAATCCCTTGGAAATTCAGCATTCCTATATACTTCGCATACAGGCTTATCCCATTTTGACTGGAATCCTGATTTAAGCCCTTCAAATCCCTCTTTTGAAACTATTTTCTCTGTCTTAAAGCATTGGAATTTAACTGCATCTGCGCCTGCTTCTTTAGCCAAGTCTATCAGTTTCTTGGCCCTTTCTATGCTGCCATCAAAATTAGAGCCTATTTCTGCAATAACATAGCAGGGGCAGTCATCTCCAATCCATTTATTGTCTATTTTTATTTTCATTCCAGTTACCTAATTTGAAATACTTTTTAAATATTTTCTTAATCTGATATAAGCCGAAAACAGCTTGATATTTGCCTTGATTTTCCTTCCAAACCTAGGAACATCTTTTCTTCTTCTCAGTTGTATTGGAACCTCTTTGATTTTATAACCTTTTTTTGCTGCTGTAAATATAAGCTGAGTCCCTATCGAAGTGATATCATCAAAAAAGCCTATGTTTTCATAAACATTGATTCTGTAAGACTTCATTCCACACAAAGGATCTCCAAATCCGTATTTTTTTCCATAATTTCCAAAAACATATTCCATGAATCTTGCTTTATATGGCCTTTTGCCGACAACAATATCTGCCTGATTCATGGCAATAGGCTCGATAAATTT
>JAGVIO010000078.1 GCA_020056025.1 archaeon | reverse complement strand
CCATGCCTTTTTTTTTCATCTGCCTTAATCTCTCAAGTATAGGCAGCCTTGCAGCATAATATCCTCCTGCGCAGTTTTCAGCATAAGTTTTCCTGCCATAACAGTTTTCATAGTCAGTCATAAAGCTCGTTTCTTCTGTCTGGTTCCAGGATGCTTTTGGCAGATATGTCTCAAACAATTCATAGCTCCATGGCCCTGGAAATGTTAAAATCAAATAATAATTCCCTAAATAATTTCCAAAATAAGCATGATAATCAATCTCATTATACTGCCCTATCTCTTCAATTATATTTTTGCCTATCTGGTCATCAACAGCAGTTATGCTCCATCTTGTAGGAACAAGCTTCCTGTCATTCTTTAATCCAATTGTTCCGACAGAAAGAATCTTTGAAAGGAAGTTCTCATCAAAATTGTGCTTGTACAGATAAAGTATAGCATCATTTGCCTTAAGTTCATTGTCCCGGTACACTTTCTCGACTTTCTGGTGTATTTTTGGATTAGATGTGATGAATGCCTGCCTTAAATTTGCAGAAGCACCCATCGGTGCAGTGTAAGGGTCTGCCTGAAGCCTGAATCTTGGCTTGTCTTCAAGATTCACCTCAACATCAACAGGCAGTGACGCCATTCCCACTTCCTGCGAGATATCCAGTAATTTGTTCCTGTCATGCGCATGCGCCTTGAATCTTGAATTTATCAGAGAGCTCCTGAAATCAACAATCTGGGGTATCTTGTACTCTTTTGCAGCCCAGTATCTTGGAGCATCATATTCCCATACCTCGTCAACAATAAATGGAGTTGTAAGTATTCCTACATTAAGATAAGGATATCCATGATGGCCTATGAACGGAGCAGGGCTGTTTCCCTGGAATTCTGACTTGTCAAGATCATCCCTTATCTTGAAGATGGCATTTGACTTAGCTATAATCGGGCAGAATTCTCTTCCGCAGAATCCTCTTCCTTTGCATTTGAGGCAGGTTATGTTCATAACTAAAGAAAAAGCGATTTTTATTATAAATTTAATCATAGATTTGGTGTCAAATAAATTTATATAACCTAATCTCTGCATAAACCTAAAATGGCAAAAACTCCTGAAAAATGCAGTGCATGCGGCATCTGCTGCAGATTGTTCTTGATCAACCTTAATGAGGAAGAGTACCGCTCAAAAAAATACCTGACGATGTTTTCTTCGTTTGGTTTTGTTGAAGATTTTGCAGAAGCAGAGCAGGACGGCTGCAATCTTTTGGCAAGGAATGATGATGATTCCTGCATCTATCTGAAGGACAACAAATGCACTATGCATTCTGAAAAGCCAGCAGTATGCCAAAGATTTTTCTGTAAATCAGATGATCGCAAGTTTAAAGGGATGATTGATGATATTAATAACTATAAGAAAAAATCAGCATAAACTCTCAGTTCTCAACAGCAACCTGTGTCTGCACAACAGCAAGCCATGGCATCTTTTCGTCTTTGATGTCTTCTGGCTTTTTGGCAGTCACTGCAATATTATAAACACCGTTCTCAACCTTGGAAGTATCGAGAAGAATCTCAGTTGCAGTCGGCTCAGCAAGCTGTGTAATAACATTTGGCGTGTTAAACGGGTCATTTATTGTTATTCCCTGCTGTGAAAGCATCACAAGCAGTTCAGAGCTTCCGGAAGGCACAGATTCAATCTTCACAGCAACAATACCTTTCAGCTTCTTTCCGTCAACAGGAGAAATCAGGACTTTCAGGCCATTGTTCTCCAGCGAAATCTCAGTCGCTTTTGGGCATTCTCCTCTGTAATAAGCCCATTCTTCGCAGACAATTCCTTTTCCCAGGTTGCAGTATCCTGCCTGTCCTCCATCAGAATCAGTCTTTATCTCAAGCTTTCCTCCCTGCTCTTCGCAGTAAACAGAAGCAGGATTTGCTATCTTCACATTGCCTGACTGTTTCTGTGAGCAGCCAGACAGAAATAAAATCAGTATTATTGCTGCAGCAAACAATATTTTTTTCATTCATTCCGCCTAAAAATCTTAATCAGTGAAAATCCTGTGCTTTTCTTCGCCTTCTATCTCAGACACAATCCTTTTGATAATTGCTTTTTCTGGGTCAGGCATCAGCTTAACTCTTTTCTTCAAGTCATCAAATGACTCAAAATCCTTCTCTTTCCTTTGCTCAAGTATCTCCCACATGTGCTTCTTTCCAAGCCCAGGTATAAGCTCTAACTGATGCATCCTTGTTGTTAATGGCTGTGCCTTGTTGAAGAACTCAACAAACCTTTTCGAATCTTTCTGAACCATGTCTTTTACTACAAACTCTAGCTCAGACTTAGCAGTAGAAGTAAGCTTTATAACAGGCAATCTTCCGACTATATGATGAATCTGCTCTCTTTTTCCTTCTCCTATGTACACTTCTTCCAAAGGCTGTAAAAAAATTCCTTTTTTTGGAACTAGCTCAAGCAATGTAAAATGATCTTTACCAAGAGCTTGCACTATTGCAGATTTCCTGTGCATAGGCCTTGGGTCTGAAGGATAGCCGTTTGGCAAAAAGTCAAGGACTATCACAGACTCTTCCTTATGGTTTCTTGGTTCCATCGGAGTTGGTTCGTTTTCCATTTTCAACTATAATAAAGCTTTTGTTATTTAAAAAGATATAGGTTTATTTCTTTGCTGGAGCAAATTCATTGACAGCATCGACTATTTTTTTCATGTCTTCCTGGCTAAGATTCACCACATAACCCTGTACAAGGGTCTTCATTTCATCAATTGTTGCAGGAAGCGTGTCTATGATCTTGATAATAATATCTTCTTTCAGTCTGGATATCTTAAGGCTGTGCAGCTTTTCCTTAAGCTCTTCAGCTTTCTTGGCAGACAATTCAACAAACATCCCGAGGTACTCTTCTGTCTTTTTCCCCCTGAAATTCAGTTCATTGTCCCTTTTCTTGATATCTTCCAATTCTTTCTTAAGCTCAGCCATTGAGACTGGCTTTTCTGACTGCAATTCTGGCCTTACCATTTTAGCTTAACCTCTTTAAGTGAACAGGATGGACTATCATTGTCTTTGAGACAGAGCCGTCTTTAATTCCAACTTCATAGCAGTCTCCTCTCTTTGCCTTGACAACTCCAACTTTGCCGTGGTACCTTGGATGATACATTCCTTTTTGATAAGCAGGCTCTGCTAAAAAAGCAACATTGTCTCCAATGTTAAATGACTGGAAAAATGAGCTGAGGCTAATCTTGCCTTTCTGCCGATGACCCTTGGTCATCTTCTGCCTTGTCTTTCTCCTGTATCCGCCTATTCTTTTTCCTGGCATATTATTACCTGATAAACCCTGAAAAACAGCTGCTTATTTAAAAAACTTGCTTTTTTGGCAGCAGAAGGAGCTATGTTGCTGCAATGCTTTTTGCATGCCCGTGCTTTGTTCAGCTGCATTTGCTGCAAATGCCTTTTTTGCCTACATCATCCTCTCTTAAACTGCTCAACAACTTTCTCAAAATCTGCTTTTGTGAAATCACTGAAATCCTTGTTTGTGAAATGCAGTTCTGCACTGCCAGAATCCCACAGAAGCATGCCTGATGTGCTCCTTTGCTTGCCGTTCTTTATCAGAAGGCATGGCGGCAAGAAGTATGAAGAATATAGATTATCTTTTATCACTTCTTTGGATATCTTTTCAGCATCCAATTTTGCTGCAGACACTTGTCTTGCAATCAGCCTGCATGCATCAACAATCTCTTCCTGGCCGTCATAATTGATGCAGAAATTCAGGAAAAACATATCATAATCCTTTGTCTCGTGAAGCACTGACTTGATTGCTTCAACTGCTTTTGAAGGGAGGTCATACCATTTGCCTAATGCAGATATCTTGACCTTTTTCTCATGTATTCTTTTGTCATCCTTTAAGGAATTGAAAAACAGCGCAAATTCATCGACAAATTCAAGAAAATGCTCTTTTTTTCTGTCATCCTCTGGCAGAAGATACAGGCTCATTATCGGAATATCTTGATTTAGCTGGATATCTATTAATTCATTCACTGTCCTGAATGCCTGCCTGTATGCATCTGGTTTTCCATTCTGCTCAATCCCATGCATTGTTATTGCCACATGGCGCAAAAGCCTCTTTTCATGGCTATGCTTTGCAAGCAGCTTGAATCTTTCTAACATAATTTCTTATATACTACTAGACTTTTGCGTTTCTTCTCTGTAACACCCCTTTAATTTTTGATATATATTCTGCAGTACCGAAAAGTTTAAATACT
>JAGVIO010000138.1 GCA_020056025.1 archaeon | reverse complement strand
TGTTGCCTTGAGCTGCCTGTCTTCAATATAATCCCTCTGGAATAATGTATCTATTATCTGGGCTCTTGTTGACTTTGTCCCCAAATTCCTTTTTTCAAGCTCTTTGATTATCGAAGCTTCTGTATATCTCTTCGGAGGCTGTGTTTCTTTGTCATGCAGCTGTATTTTTTCAACATCAACTATCTGGCTTTTTGCCACATCAGGCAATTCCTCTTCTTTTGCAGGAGTGAATCTTCCGTACAATAAATGCCAGCCTGGATATATGGTTGTTGTGCCTGATGCAACAAAAATTTCCTGCTTGCAGTCTATCTTTATGTTTACAGTCTCTCTTTCAGCAGGATCTCCGAATGTTGCAAGGAATCTTCTTGCAATAAGATCATAGAGGTTGGCAGCATCTTTGTCCAGCTTTGACGGAAGGATTCCTGTCGGAAAAATAGAAGGATGAGCAGGATCTGTCTTTTCACCTTCATTCGGCTTTAACTGATGCTTTGCAAGCAATAATTTTACTTCCTGAGGATATTTCCCTGACAATGCAGAAATAATCTTTCTGAGTCCAAGCTTGTCTGGCAGTTTCTGCGAAGATGTTCTAGGATATGAGATAAACCCGGATGTATAAAGATCCTGGGCAATCTCAAGAGTATGTTTTGGTGAAATCCTTAATGCGCGATAGGCTTCGAGCTGCAATGAAGTCAGATCAAATGGTGTTGGCGGGCTTTGCTTAAAACGCTTTCTTTCAACATCATGTATCTTGGCTTTTTTTTCGCCTTTTATCTTGTCATATACCTTCTGAGCTTCTGGCTTTTCCCAAAACTTATCCTTTTCGTGCCATGAATCAATTTTCTTTTTTTCTGCATCTGCTATCAATTGAATTTGCCAATATGGTACTGGCTTGAAAGCATTTATTTCTTTTTCCCTGTCAACAATAAGCTTTAATGTAGGACCTTGAACACGGCCTGTTGACATCAGCTTGAACATGCCTGTTGTCTTTATTGCAGCTGTCAATGCCCTTGAAGTGTTAATGCCGTAGAACCAGTCAAGGATGTGCCTTGTCTCGCCTGCATGCGCCTGTCCCCAGTCAATATGCTTTGACTTGTTTTCATAGGCTTCCACTATATCTGGCTTTGTTAATGTGGAGAATTTCATCCTGTTTGCATCTTTTTTTCCGCAGACATAACGTATTATATTCAGTCCAATCACTTCGCCTTCAACGTCATAATCTGTTGCAACTGTGAATTCGTCTGCGTCTTTCGCAAGCTTTTTGATTGAATTAAGGTATTGGGTTGAGAATTTCGCTCCTTTCTGAACCTCTCCGATAGGCTTCCATTCAATGTTGTATACAGGATAGGTCCATCCGTTTTTTTCTTTTTCAGCCAAGCCGTACAGATGGCCGACTGCGCATGTGACAACAATCTCTTTGCCGCTGTGCTTCAGCCTGTAGTAAGGGATCTTCTTCATATAGGTTTCTTTTGCCACTTTTCCGTCGGCAAGAGCCTCTGCGATCCTTTTTGCAGCAGCGGGCTTTTCTGTGATGATTAATTCGTACATAATCTGAAGTGAGTGGTAAAATATTTAAAAAGGTATCGGAAAGGGCTGAAAAGCACTTTTCGAACCCTTAAAAATTAGAAAAATTTTTATTGGGTTGGGATTTAGGCAAAATAATGAAAGATTTATTGGCAAAAATAGTTAATTTTGTTGAAAGCAGAATAAATACCAAAGAGAGTTTGGCTGACAAAGGGAATTTTGCTGAAATCAACAGCAGGATTTCCGGCAATAAAATCGCTTTTATTGACGGCGGCCAAGCAGAATTGCTTAAGTCAGCTGATTTTTCCCTGCAGTTCATCAGGGCTGCTGCAGTTATCTATGCAAACAACAAGAAAATCTCTTCTTTTCTGAATGAATTCTTTTTGCTTGTATATGCAGAAGGAGCAGACAAGCAGATATATTACAAAACAGAGATCTTTCAGGCAAAAGGGACTGCAATTGAAAGCTTTTCAATGCATTCTTTTGACTCTTCGATAAAGGAAGGCAATGAAAGGGCAGAGATAAGCAAAATAGGCAGCATAGCAAGGAGATTTGCTGAGCTGAAGCTGGCAAAAGAAGTTGCCGGGAAACTAGACAAGAACGATGTGATTGTCCTTGACGGATCTTTGAAATGCACTGTCAAAGGTGAAAACGAGAGAATGCAGGAGATTGCTGAAAGCACAGGGAAAAAAGGAATAATCTTATCTTCTGTCGCAAAGACAAGCAGGATTCTCTCTGAAACAGGAGATTGCCCGATAAGTCAGCTGAATCTTGCAGGAGAGAAAAAGGAATGGCATTATAATATAGGCAAGGAGACAAATTATATCATTGAAGCTGTGAAGCTGAACAAGAGCAGCAGTTATGTGTTTGAATTCAACATACTGAATGAGCAGAAAGAACAGATGGACAATGTTTTAGGAATTCTTGCTTCAAATTCAAATGATGCTGTGTTTCCAGGATATCCTTATGGCCTGATAATGGCTGACAAGCTTGCAAGAGTGAGCAATTCTGAGAAGGATTATCTTCTGACTTTATTGAAAGCAAAGTTTGGCAGGAGATGGAAAGATGTTGAAGCTTCGCTCAATGTTATGAACGGGCATGATGTGCTTGACAGGATTTCATAACTTTTAAATATGACATGACTATAGCTCTAAAAAAGGAGGTTTTTGACATGGCAAATGAAATTGGCAAATGGGCATTTGTGATTGCTGCTGTGATTTCTATCATTACAGGTATCGGCGCTGGATTGAATCAGGCATGGGCAAGCAATGCATGGATAACTGCAGTATTGGTGGTATTGGGATTGACAGTAGGTTTTGTCAACATAACAGCAAGAGAAGTTCAGGGATTTTTGATTGCATCTGTTGCAGTATTGCTGGCAAATGGAGCTGGTTTGGCTAGCCTGTTTCCAGGAATGATACAGTTCGGAGCAATATTAGCAGGAATTGTTGTAAAAATAGTTATTACTATTGCGCCTGCTGCACTGATAGTTGCATTAAGGTCTGTGTATGGATTTGCTGCTGAATAAATAGCTGAGCAAACAATTTTTATTCTTTTTTTTGTTTTTTTCTGAATTGCTTATACTAGACTTTTGCGTTTCTTCTCTGTAACACCCCTTTAATTTTTGATATATATTCTGCAGTACCGAAAAGTTTAAATACT
>JAGVIO010000092.1 GCA_020056025.1 archaeon | reverse complement strand
TGATGTCTATGATTCATTTTTAGTGAATATATCAAACAAAAAAACAGTTGGAAGAATATCAGGATTAGGCATTGCAGTCGGCTATTTAGGAACAGTATTCAGCGTATTGGTTGCATATTACATCGGCTCTGTTTACGGCTATGAAACTCTATTTGGAATCAAGCTGATATTTATCCTGACTGCTGCGCTTTATTTCCTTATAGCATTGGTAGGATTTTATTATCTGAAAGAGCTTTCAGCAGTCAAGATAACAAAAGAGCATTTCAAAACAGCATTGCACAGGGTTATCTCTACATTAAAGAGCATTAAAAAATTCAAGCACCTGTGGCTTTTCCTGTTAGCTTCATTTTTATATGTTGACGGAGCAAACACTGCAATAATATTCCTCTACCTTTATGCAAGGGATCAGCTTGGGCTTTCACTTGCGCAGTTTTTTCCATTGTACATTGCAATGGCAATAACAGCAAGCATCGGAGCATTGATATTTGGCAAACTGACTGACAAGTTTGGCCATAAAAGAACATTGGTTTTTGTGCTGTTTCTATGGACAATAATAATCCTGATGTTATACCTGAAAACAAATTATACTACTTTCATCATAACAGGATTGGCAGGAGGGGCATTGCTTGGCGCAATATGGACAATCACAAGGCCTTTATTGCTGGAGCTTGCGCCAAAAGCAAACGTGGCTGAATTATTAGGCTATCAGGGGCTTACTGAAAAATTTTCAGGCGTATTAGGGCCATTCTTTTTTGGCCTTGTGTCTGTTACATTTGGATTTAGACCAGCTCTTTTGATTGTAATTGCATTGTTTTTGGCAGGAGCAACTGTATTAAGGTTTGTAAAAACAGGCGGTGCAAGATGAATTCATTTCTTATAGCAAAAATAATCCTGTACATAATCGGATTTGTTATTGTTGTTTCTCTTATGCAGTTTCTGCTCAGCATCCATCCGCCAAGGTACAAGAGTGTTGACACGCCTGACAATTATGGATTGAAATATGAAAATGTATCTTTCAAAACATCAGATGGCATAATCATCCATGGCTGGCTGCTCAGGTCAGAAAAGGCAAATGGCACTGTAATCATAGGGCATGGCTATCCGTTTGACAAAGGGAATATCCTGCCTGTTGTGAAATTCCTGTATCCTGAATATAATCTGCTTTTGTATGATCACAGGTATTTCGGGAAAAGCTCTGGCAAAATCAGCACTATGGGAATAAAAGAGGTTGAAGATGTAAAAGCAGCTGTTGATTTTGTGCAAGAAAGATTTGGCAAAAACAAGCCGATTGCATTGTACGGCTTTTCCTTAAGCGCTTCTTCGATGCTGATGGCTAAAACAAAAGTCAATGCAATAATCTCTGATTCAGCATATGCCAATCTTGAAAACATGGTGAATCATGTTTACAAAATGTTTGGGCCATTAAGATACCCTTTTGTGCAAGTTACAAACCTGCTTTCAATCATATTTTTAAGAGTGCATCCGAGGGAGATTTCTCCTGCAAATGCTGCAAAAGAGAGCAATACACCAATACTTATTATCCATGGAGAAAAGGACAGCCAGATCCCTGTTGAAAATGCTTATGAGCTGAAAGAAAGCAGGCCTGATGCTGAATTTTGGATAGCAGAAGGAGCAGAGCATGGATATGCTTATGCATTATATAAAGATGAATACGAGAACAAAGTCAAGGATTTTTTGAAAAAGAATATGGTGATAAAAAATGGACAAGAATAAAAACTGGAAAAAAGAAATAGCAAGGGATACAATTGCATTAGGAAGCATTCCTTTTTATTTCATTGTAATCATCAGGGCAATAATCGGAGAATACATGCCGTTTGTTTATCAGCTGGCTATTGCCTTCCTTATCTTACTTATCTTCTACTGGCTGTTCAAGAGCGCTAATCAGCATATTGCAAGAGGCCTTGTTTTGGTAGTTTTTACTTCAATCTTCTATAATGTAATGCTGTACACTGTTTTTGCAGCACTGCTCTGGATTTTTATGATTGTTTCGGCATATTATCTGAAACCTAAATTTAAGGATATAGCAATTGGGGTTGTTTTCGGAATCATCAGCACAGCACTGAGTTATGGATTAGTATCATTAATCCCTTTTACAAATGTTTAAATACAAGAATTAATAGAAGATAAACATGGAGCAAACATGAATATAGTTGACTTGATTCCTTTTAACGGAAAAACAGCTTTTCTCGAGAGAAAAGGCTATAGGACATATCCTGTGGCATATCTTGAATTAAAGCAAAGAATGCTGAAGACAGAGACTTATCTGAAAACAAAAAGAGTCAAGAAAGGAGACAAAATTCTTATCCAGGCGCCAAACAGCGTTGCTTATGTTGCACTTATGCTTGCCTGCTTAAGGTCAGGAATTATTGTTGTTCCATTGGATCTGCATACATCTCCACAATTAAGAAAAAGGATTGCAGATGAAGTCAAGCCAAAGCTCATTTTTACAGAGCTCGGCAATTTTGAAAACATCATCAAAGATTTGAAAGAGAATGGTTCTGTTCCTGAAACCTTTAAGGAGGATATTGCAGAGATTGTCTATACATCTGGAACAACCGGTGTTCCGAAGGGAGTTGTTCTGACTCATGAAAATATCTATTCAAATGTTAAGGCATTGAAAGAGTCTTTTGGGTTCAGGTTAAAATGCATAAGCGTCTTGCCATTAAGCCATATGCTTGAGCAGACTGTCGGATTATTTTTGCAGCTTTCAAACAATTCAACAATACTTTATCCGCATTCTTCAAGGTATTCTGAGCTGATTGACCTGATAAGGTATAAGAAAATCAATATCATGATTGCTGTCCCAGGAATCCTTGAAGGCCTGAAAAGAGCAGTTGAGCTCAGGGGAAAATCCTTTGCAAGATTATTGGGCTGGAGATTCAGGATTATCGGAGTTGGCGGAGCTGACATGCCAAAAGAGCTTGAAAAATGGTGGAGCAGAAGAACTTTGCTTCTGCAGGGATATGGCTTGACAGAAACCTCGCCATTGATTACTTTAAACCTTCCTTTCAGAAAAAAGAAATACAGCATTGGCAAGGCTTTGAAAAATGTTGAGATAAGGATAAAGGATGATGAAATCCAGGCAAAAGGCCTGAATGTGATGAAAGGATATTACAAAAAGCCTGAAAAGACAAAAGAGGTTTTTGATGGAGAATGGTTCAAGACAGGAGACATAGGCGAGATAAGAAACGGATATCTGTATTTCAAAGGCAGGCTCAAGGATATAATTGCAACAAAGTCAGGATTGAAGGCTTATCCGATTGATATTGAGACAGAGCTGAACAAATATGTAAAAGAAAGCTGCGTGATTGAGAAGAATGGCAATATACATGCTGTACTGATAATTGAAAAAGGCGAGCCTAAAAAGATTGTTGAAGAAGTGAACAAAAAATTAGAAGCTCATCAAAGGATTGCTTCATTCAGCATATGGCATGGCCAATTTCCAAAAACACCCACTGGAAAAATAAAAAAGTTTGAAGTCAGCAAAGCTGTTGAGCATCCTATATTGAAACAGAAAAACCCATTGCATTCATTGCTTGAATCTGCGCTCAGGACCAGCATAAGGCATAATGTTCCTTTGGCATCTGTTGGCATGGACAGCCTGAAAAGAATGGAAATCCTTGCTTTGATCGAAGAGCAGTATGGCATTGAGCTGAATGAAAGAGACATAACTCCAAAAACAACTGCAAAAGGCCTGGAGAATCTGATAAAGAAAAGAAAGAAGATATCTTACTATGATTTCAAGCTTCCAAAACTGCATTTTTTAGGAGAAATAATAGCAAATCTTATCATGCGCATTTTCTGCAGGATTCATTATATCAAGACAGAGTTCAAAGGCATTATTGCTGCAAACCATGTTTCTGCATTTGATGTTCCTGTCATTGCATCATCTGTTAAAACAAAATATGCTGTTGCAGCTCTGCCTTACATAATTGGAGTTGGCACAACAAGCAGGTATCATAAAATAAGGGGATTTTTCATCAGGCATCTTTTGAATACATATCCATTTGGCAGAGAAGTTGGCTTAGACAATAGCCTTAGGTTTACTGCACATCTTCTTGATGAAGGCTATTCTATCATGATTTTTCCGGAAGGAGGCAGAACAACAGACGGAAAAATGCATAAGTTCAAAGAAGGCATAGGGTTTTTGGCTGTAAATACTGATGCAGAGATATTGCCTGTCAAGACAGAGGGCCTGTATAAGATATTGCCTTACAATAAGTTTGTTCCGAAATTCAGGCATGTTGAGGTAAAAACAGGAGAGCAGTTCAAGACAGGAAAAGTATCTTATTTTAAAGCAACTGAACTGATTGAGAAAAGAGTAAGATCATTATGAACAATAGTAGGAGCATTATGAATCGGGGCATTATGAAGGTAGGAACAGACATAGTTCGTGTATCAAGGTTCAAAGAAATTGATGATTTTGCGCTGCGAAAGATATTCCATGTATCTGAGCTTAAGAACAAGGATTCATTGCATTTAGCAGGCATGTTTGCTGCAAAGGAATGCTGCAGAAAGATTTTTCCAAAAAGCAATTGGCTTGATTTTGAGATAAGCAAAGATAAAAATGGAAAACCAGTCATCTGCACAAAGCACTGCTTTCAAGGGGATGTTAGCATAAGCCATGACGGAGAGTATGCTATTGCAGTTGTGATTAATATGCTCACTTGAGAACAATAACATTTCCTCTTCCTTTTTTTATCTTTTCCAATACTCCTTTATGCTCTAATTCTGTGATTACCAAAGAAATCTTTGCTTCAGATGATGGGAAATGCTTCCTGATCTCTTTCTGTGTTGTCCTGCCCCCCTGATCTTTTACGAAAGCAATTATCTTTTTGCTTTCTTCATCAACAGAGGCATGCTGAACTTTTTCTTCAATCTCTTTCTTATGCCTTGAAAGTTTGTACAGGATTATAACAAAAAATGCTATTAGCAATAATATTCCTATTAATTCAATTATTATCATTGGCCAGTTTGGCTGCAATCCAATCTGGCTTTCATCAACATTTATGCTTTCTGCTTCTTGAATAATATCATTCTCTTCAAATCTAGGAAACAGGATAAGGTCAATAATATAATCGCCTTCTTCCTTGACAGAGATGTTCTGTGAAGCATAGCTCTTTGTTTCATTGCCATCCATCTCTTTTGCTTCAATTGAATATTCGCCTGCAGGCAGGCTAAAACTGTAATCTCCATCTTTAGCGACTTCTGTCTGCCTTGGAGTAGAGTCGATTGTAACAACCACATTTCCCTGTTTCTGCAAATATAGATCATAAATGCTTCCATGGATTGTTGCTGCAAAAACCGTGTTGCAGACTAACAAAATCAATGCTAAATTCAGGCATAAATGCAAAGCTAGTTTTCTATTCATATTTTAGCATTTATTCTGGCTTTATTTAAAAATATTGCTACTTTTTGCCAAACGAGGCTTATTTTTGCTTTGTAAAGTGTTATTCGCAAAAATAATGCTTTGTAAAGTTTTAAAGCTTTTTTTTAAGTTTAAAATTTTCACCAAAGAAAGTGTATTTATAAGCAATATTAATCATAGAATTACTAGCACAAAAGCAGAAGTGCACAATAATAATCAAAAACAAATCCAAAAATGGAGGGAGAAAAATGAAAAAGATTATGTCATTATTGGTTTTGGCGATGTTTGTTTTCAGCATAGTACCTTTTGCATTTGCAGAAGACGGCGCTGGAACAGCTGAACCTGAAACCAATGAAGCAACTGCTGAAACAAATTCAGCAGAGTCTGGCGGAGAGAGTGCAACAACAGAAGGAAGTACAGAAACAGTTTTAACAGAAGCAAGCGAAGCAACAGAGACATCGGATGAATCTGTAAAGAAAACATCCTGTTTTGTGAGCTGTGTTGATGACAAAAGAGCAGCAGGCTCTACTATGGGCAAAGCAAGCATTGCATGCCTGAGCGAGTGCAGGCCTGGTGTTGCGAAAGCAGTAAAGGCTGAAGTAAAGAAAGAAGTCAGGCAGGAAGTGAGGGAACAGGTCAAAGAGAAATTGGCAACAGGGGACTTCAGAGCATTCCAGAAAGAAAGGCTGATGAATGCAGTTGAGAACTGCAAAGAGCTTGGCAAGGATGCTTCTGTATGCGAAGAAAAGCTGCAGAAAAGAGTGAAACTTGTTGAAAAACTTTCTGAGAAAGACGCTACAAGGCTGCAGAAGCTTGAAGAGAGAAGGGAAGCAAAAGCTGAAGAGTTTAAGGATTTACTGAAAGAGAAAGGCTTTTCTGAATTCAAGGAAAAAGGCCTGAAGGCAAGATTGCAGACAAAAGAAGAGCTGAAAGAAGCAAAGGACAAATACGCAAAGGCAAAAGAGAATTTCCAGCAGGCAAAAGATAATTATGGAAAAGCAAAGCAGAAGTTCAATGATGCAAAAGAGAAGCTGAAAGACTGCAAGGATTCTGAATCAGAAGAGTGCCAGCAGCTTGAAGAGCAGATAAAAGAAGGCACAAAAGAATTCCTTATCAATGCAGCTGGAATGGTTCTTGAGCAATTGAACAAGATCAAGCAGAAGATCGCTGAATCAGAGGACCTGACAGAGGAAGAAGCCAAGACACTGACTGAAAAGGTCGATGCAAGAATAGCTGAAGTAGAGGATGCAAAAGCAAAGGCAGAGGCTTTAACAGCAGACAGCACAAAGGATGAGTACAAGGCTGTTGCAAAGACAATAAGAAAGGTTTGGGCTGAGACAAAAGGAGTTGTTGTAAAGGCAGCTTTGCGTGTTGTCAATGCAAGGATTGGCGGAATAATCGTGAAGTCAGAGCAGCTTTCAACAAGGCTTGACAATGTCCTTGTGAAGATGGCTGAGAAAGGAAAAGACACAACAAAAGTGCAGACTCTTGTTGACGAATTCCATGCAAAGCTTGACAGCGCAAAGAGCAATTACCAGACTGCTGTTGACAGTTTCAAGGCAGCAAAAGACGCAGCAGATGATTCAAAACTGAAAGCAGGAAATGAGGCGATGAAGAAAGCGCATGCTGACTTGAAGGAAGCGCAGAAGCTGCAGCAGCAGATATTCAAGGAATTGAAAAATGCCGGAATGCAGGCTGAAATAGAAGACACTGCTGAAGTCCAGGCAGAAGAGACAGCTGTTGCACAGGCAACTGCTGAAGCTCCAATTGCAGCTTCAACAGAAACCGTTCCAGTAGAGGCAACGCCTGTTGAATCAACTGTTACAGCTGAGACAACAACTGCTACAGAAACAACGCCTGCAGCTGAGACTACAACAAGCACAACAGAAGCAACTAGCACAACTGCTTCAACAGATGGAACAACAGCCTAAGGCTGTTTTTCTTTTTTTTAATTTTAGTTAATTGGCTCTTCTCCCATTTTAGGCAAGCCTGTGCATTGAACTTTGGCATATTTTTAGCATAAAATATGCTAAATCTACAAAGCCATAAGCTCGCCTCTTGA
>JAGVIO010000206.1 GCA_020056025.1 archaeon | reverse complement strand
TAAGCAGCAATAGGATGTTCAGATGTTGCAATAAGATAAAGATCATCACCTTCAACCTTGTACAT
Source organism: archaeon (assembly GCA_020056025.1). Taxonomy (GTDB): domain Archaea; phylum Nanobdellota; class Nanobdellia; order Woesearchaeales; family WJKL01; genus JAGVIO01. Next base: position 2,949 of record JAGVIO010000206.1, on the reverse strand, counting down.
GACATTCTCAAAATCAGCTAAGTCAGTGACTCCTTCATAAGCCTTTCTTCCAAGCATCAAAGGCGGAATAAAAAGCTTAAATCCCTTTTTGACAAGATGATTGACTGCAAACTGCATAAGCGCAATATTCAGTTGTGCAAGCTCTCCCTGCAGATAATAGAATCCTGCTCCTGAAACCTCAGTTGCTTTCCTGAAATCAGCAATGCCTAATCTTTCAGCTAACTCACCATGTGAAATTAATTCAAAGTCAAATTTCTTTGGCTTTCCGACTTTCTTCAGCTCAACATTTTCAGAGCTGTCTTTCCCGTAAGGAACAGATGAGTGCATGATGTTTGGCAGTCTTAAAAGGCAAGCTCTTATCTTCTTGTTCAGTTCTTCTGTCTTTTCTTCAAGCTTTTTTATCTCATCAGGAATATCCTTTGCTTCTTTTACAACCTTAGAGATATCTTTTCCTGCTTTCTTCAGCTCGCTTATCTCTTTGGTAAGCTCATTCCTTCTTGCCCTGAGGGTTTCTGCTTTTTTCAGTAGATTCCTGTATTCCTCATCTTTCTTTATCAGGTCATCAAGCAGTTTGATCTTTTCTTCATCTTTCCTTTTCTTAAGGTCTTTCTTGACAATTTCCGGATTTTCCCTTATCAGTTTGATGTCTAGCATACTCAGACCTAACTTAAACTAATATATAAATCTAATTGCTTTGGAAAGATTTTTAAAAAACAGAGCAAAAAAGAGTATTTATGACAGAACTAGCCAGCAGATTTTACTCGCCTCCAAAGCAGGAGAAAAAGCAGAAAAATGAGCTCGATGATATTGTTAAAAAGTTTCTCAGCGAAAATAAGCTTGAAGAAGATTATGATAAGGAGCTAAGCCGTATCGGCAAAACATACGCCTCTGTGCGCTTGAAAGATACCTCTGGCATTACTATAAGGGTGGTAGAAGAAGACAGTTCTAAAATCTATCTTGCATCAGGCAGGATTCACGATAAGGATGTTGAAAGGCTGCATGCAGTGGAAACAAGAATAGGAGATGACGTCTATTGCCAGAGAATCGACAACGAGCCTTACTGGTTTCTTGCTCCTAAAAATCAATAAACATTTATATATTCGTCTGTCTTTCTATATTCTTTAATGCCTGGATCATCAGTGTTGCCAAGAGTAACTGGCTCTAACGAAACAGTATCTAATCCTTTTGACAGGCATCTTGATGAATTGATTGATGCATTTATCAAAGTTAATGGATTGGACAAGCCAATAAAAATAGAAAGCATTTCTGGCGCGAAGATAATAAAATGGTCTGAGAATTCTATGGCCTATCTTGCAATGACAGTCAAGGAACATGGTGAAGATGATATACTTGAACTATGCTCTGACGGATCATACGGCTATCCTATCCTTACAAAAAGATACTGCTTAAAAGGAAATGTGCAAGACAAGCAAGTGGAACTGGCTGCCAGGGAAGTGACTATGCGAATATGCGACTTTGACTTAAAGAATTTGGTATCAAGAAATACAAGCAATCAAAGACTGGAATTCTACCGAGACGACAATTACCCTTACTGGTTCATAACAGAAGCAAACAAATGATCATTTCATCTTCTTCAGATACTGCTCCAATTTAACAAGAACTTTCTTTTTCAGTTCAGGATCAATCTTTAATTTATTAACTTCAGAATCCCAGTCAACCAAAGGCAATTTTGTCAATGTTCCTACAAATTCTCGCCCAGCAAGCTTAGCCTGTTTTTCAATTTCAAAAGCTTCTTTGCTTCCAAACTTGTTCAGAGCAGGAAATTTAGATATGGAATTTGCTCCGGCTTTTAACAAAGTACCAACTCTGTCGACCCTGTCAAGCCAGATTCCGCACTGGATATCTATTGAAGGAAATTTTTCCCTAGTTTTCGAAATCCATTCTGCCTGGTATTCTTCAGTTGGCGGCTTACAATTCTCAAATACAGTCCCTTTCTGTGGATTTAAACCATAGAAATGCACTTTTACAATTTTATATTTCTTAACTATTTTCTCAAATTCAGCAAAATCATCGATGCTCTCTCCAAGCCCAATTATTATAGTTATTACATTCTTCAATCCTAATTTAGATGAAACAGAAAACATCTTTAAATAAGGTTCAATTGGCTTAGATGGACAAACCTTATCATGTATCTTCCGATTAACTGTCTCAATGCTTCCAACAACACCGCAAGTATAAGGCAATAAATCCTTAAGCTCTTTCTCAGATAAAGCTCCTATGTTAAGCCAAAACTTTTCTCCAGAAACCTTATGCATGTCAGAAATTACTTCTTTAAAACGAGAATGTGAAAAAGCGCCAATGCCTCCAGAAATAAACCCAATCTTCCAGCCTAGTTTCTTACAAAGAATCAATTCAGCAATAAGGCTTTCTTTGCTGCGAACAGCTTTCTTAGAATCAGGCTGAGTGCTCATATAGCAATATGCACAATCACGAATCCCGCAATACCAACTGAAGAATATAGCCCTCTCGAACCAAGTCTTGTCCATTTTAAGCAGAATTCACATCTTTTCCATAAAAGATGAAACATTATCGTCCCTTTCTTTCTGGTTTCTTGCTTTTATCTTCTTGGCGCATTCTACGCATATCTGATAGCCCTTGCCTATGAACTTGTACTGCTTACATAGCCTGCATAATGTCTTATACTTGATTGGTCTATAGCCTGGCAAGCATCTCACCTTTTGTCTTAAAATTCTTCTGGCACTCAAAATCAATAATATGCTTCTTTCCCTTTGCATCTTTCACATACGTCCCTAATATCTTGCCAAGGAAAGTTTCAGTTATTTTTTTGCTGCAAATCTCGCATTTTGCCATACAAAAATAGAAGGAACCTGCATTTATAAAACTATTGCATTTATATATCCTCTACAACAGAAAAATATATAAATAAAGATAGATAGTACAGAATAAGAAAATATTTAAACAAAGCTC
>JAGVIO010000049.1 GCA_020056025.1 archaeon | reverse complement strand
TTGTACAGAATATAAATCAAAAATTGCTTCAGAAAGCTAAACTCTTACAAATTTTACTAATATTTATATACAAAGCCAGAATATTTTCCTTATTGCCCACGTAGTCTAGCGGATAGGACACGGCCTTGCGGACAATGTAAAATATTGGCAACCAGGCTGAAACTGGGGTTCAAATCCCCACGCGGGCGTCCTTTCGAGCGCAGCGAGAAAGCTCACATGTTTTCCCAAGGCTTTTCTTAAAATGTCAGAAATCGCTTACGATTTCTGAGCATACTCAAGAACATTATGTTCTTGACAGGCTTGTGGGAATCTTTGCGTGGGCGTCCTTTCTAACAAATGCGTTCGTGCTATTGAGCAAATGAATTCACCTCGCCAACATCTGTCTTGAATCTGCTTATGGCGAGCTATTAAAAAATAATTTTAACAGCCGCCCTTTTTCTGCTGCAAAGAATTATTCAGGGCGGGCTGATGCACCAAGAGATAGTATTTTTTCTAAAACTTTTTAAACAACCATTTAATCCATATGATTATGGCAAAGACTTATGAGATTGACAATACCCTTGAAGGCAGCCCTGACCTTCATAAAGTGAGAAACTTCTATAATGATTTGAGGAGTAAAATCCTGGCAGAAGAGCCTATACAGTCATCTGAAAACACACCATTAGTGCTTGTTTCTGAAGCAGAAAGAGCAGGTAATTACGGATGGGAACTGTACAAGGCAGGCGCTTCATTAGTAATGCTGGAATATGAAGGTAACTGGACAGGCTATGCTCAAGGGCCAAGAAAGCCTCCTGCGCCAAGCGAAGCATGGCTTCATAATCTTAAGCTGACAATACAGGATTCAACACCAGAGCTTGAAGCAAAGATTGAGAAACTGATTGCAAAATACCCAAGTAAATCTAAGAAGAGACAAAACGCAGTATGAGCTCTTTTCTGAATATTGTCTATACTCTTTCAAAAGAGGATTCTGAACAATTAAAATGAACTATTACGACAAAATCGCAAAAAGCTATGAAGAGCTGTACAAAGAAGAGCAGGAAAAGAAATTAGCAATAATCAAGAAGTATTTTGAAGCCAGCAAGGATGACAAGCTTCTTGATGTCGGATGCGGAACAGGAATCTCAACAGAAGCTTTTGACTGCAATAAGACAGGCATCGATCCTTCTAAAAAATTAATAGAGATTGCGAAAAAGAAAGCAGCAAAAGTGAAAGGCAATAAGACCAGATACGTTGTCGGCTCTGCTGAAAAGCTTCCATTCAAAGACCATTCTTTTGACATCGTCATCTCAATAACAGCAATACAGAACTTTGATGACATTGAAAAAGGATTAAGGGAGATCAAGAGAGTTGGAAAAGACAGGTTTGTGCTTACTTTTCTGAAGAAATCTCAGAAACAGAAAAAGATTCGTCAGCTTATCCATTCCTTATTCAAAGTGATGAAGGAGATTGATGAGGATAAGGATGCAATTCTTTTATGTTCTTAGGGATGTCAATCACCAATACTGTTTCATTGTACAAAATCATCTTGTCAAACAATTCCCTTGCAATCCTGCAGCGCTCTGTGATATCAAGGCATTTGCAGTTTTCCTGTGTTTTGCCTGTCCAGAATATCCCATGCTGAGCAACCTTGAATTCTGCCTCAAGGTCTTCATATCTTGTGAGCAGGCGGTATTTTTCTTTGCTGAAAGGCACGTAGATGACAACTGCTTTCTCAAGCCCGTTCCATGCAAAGCCGTTGCTTCTTGTTGAAAAGAATTCAGGACCAATCTCCTTCTCCCAATGCGCTGAAGAATATAACCAGCCAACATCATAGCCCATCCTCTCTGAAAGATAAAATTTGTGCTTGTCAATATCCTCATTTCTTTCCAGGAGAAGGCCTTTAAGCATCTTTTCCCTTTTCTTGTACTCTTTAGGAGCCAGTCCAAGCAGCTCTGCCTTTTCCTTCAGGGCATTGTTTCCGCAAAGGAAGTCCTTCATGAACCTGACAAAGCCGTAGAGGTTTCTCATAGAATTAAAAAGCCTGATAGACACATCTCCATTCTCAAAATCGCATTCAATATGGCGCACATTGTCCATTACGCCGCATAGAATAATCTCATTAGGATCCTTGCTTATCTTGCTGAGCTGCTCTTTGTCTTCGCTGTCCAAGACTTCATCAATTGTCTTTACCACTCTGCACCACCAATATAACCTAAATTTTGCGCCTAAGGCGCTTTCCTTCAGCCTTTATAGTATAATGAATATATAAACCTTTCTATTCTTAGTTACTAATTAGTGACAACAATATCTCTTGCCTTAACTGTTCTCAAGAACAAATTATTTAAATCTCCTCTGCTGCTTTATTAAAAAAGGTGATGAAGATAGTATCTGAAATTGTTTATCCAAGGCAGGTTATCTTAGTTACGTCAAGGGCAAATGTAAAGTCAAGGTTCTTCAAAGATACAAAAGTCAAGGACAATATCTTTGCATTGTCATGGCATATGCCTGTTTCTTCTGAGCCAGAGCTTTATGCAATATCTGTCTCTCCAAAAAGATTTTCATACCAGCTGATAATGGATTCAAAGGTTTTTGTTGTCAACTTTATGCCTTACAAGTGCAAGGATGCAGTCATGTATTGCGGAAGCCACAGGGGAGAACTGATAGACAAGTTCAGGGAAGCAGGCTTGAAAAAAGAAGAAGCAGAATCCATTGACTGCCCTAGAATAAAAGAAGCAGATGGCTATCTTGAATGCGAAGTTGTAAATCACATTGATGCAGGAGACCATGTCATAATTGTCGGAAAAGTCCTTAAAGCAATAAAGAAACATAATAGTCCAAGGCTGTTCCACACAAGAGAAGGCTTTGTGACAACCCAAAAAAAGGTGAAGAAAAAATGAATATATTGCACACTTTGAAAAAATTTTTAAAGAAGTCTGTCCAATTGACAAAGAAAGAGACCCTTACTGAAGCAGAAAAGCATGACCTGCTGCAGAAAGTCAGCCATGAGCGAGAGATTTCCAAAAACATGCACGGCATTGTCGCTGGCTTGAAAAAAGAATTGGCTGAAGCAAAAAGGACCAATAACAAAGAAAAGATAAGGCAGCTGCTTAGGCAAGTCGAGGATCTTAAGAGAGATCTTGACCAGATTCAGATTAATACAACTAGAAGGTGAATTGAAATGAGCGTTGAAGATGTGATGAAAGTGAACAAATTAGCACAAGAGCTTCTTAATCAAAAGATTGTATTGACAAGGGATGAAGCTGTCAGGAAAGCGCAGGAAATGCTGAACAAGGACTTGGCAGAATCCCATGCATCTCTTGGCGAGTCAAGGCAGTCTGGAATTGACAAGTCTCCTGAAAATCTGAGAAACATGCTGGACAGGATGAAAGAGCGCTATGACAAGCAGTTTGAAGCATACAAGCAGGTGTTGATGGCTTTCGAGAAAGAGCTTATGGCACTGAAAAGCCAGATTGCATCAGGTGCAAGAAGAGTTGAATCTCAGCCAAGAGACCCTGCAAAGCCAGAGATAAAGACAGCAGACGGCACTCCGATGCCAGATGCTGGTAAGGAATACGGCTCTGCTGCAAAGTCAGACGCAAACAAAGGCGGGCATCACAGAAGCGGAAATTACAAGCCAAGCGATGTTTCAGTAGACAAGATGTTTTACTTCGGAAACAGATAAGATATTATTTTTATTTTTTAGTTATATTCTGTTAATATTTTTTTTGTGAATGTACACCTAATATCCTCGCATAATACAAGAAAAAGAATCAAGGACAAGAACTGATTAATCTTGTTTTCTATATGCTACTGAGTCATGCCCTGCATTTTGAGGAGCATATCTTGTTCCATCTTCTGTAGTTATAGATTCATCATGCTCTAAAAGATTTCCTTGAATATATCTTACTTTGCCAGAGATCATATCTCCAATAGAATTTTCAGGATCTTGAATCTCTCTTATTGTACCTAAGGACAAAATAGATTTAATTAAACTTTACCCCGCCGCTTGCGGCGACTGGGCGTAAACCTTAAAATACAAGCCAACTTCTTAGTAATATGGAGCTAGAACGTGCTTGTCAT